>CAJWER010000207.1 GCA_913030785.1 uncultured Chloroflexota bacterium
ATATCTGCGTCAATTACCGCTCCCATCCCGAAGAAGCCGTAGCAGTGGCCGCGGAAATTCAGGCCCTGGGCCGCCGCGCCATCGTCGTCGGCTGCGATGTCTCCGACCGCCCGGCGGTCGATGCGATGGTCGCCCAGGTGCTAACCAGCTTCGGGCGTCTGGACATTCTTGTCAACGACGCCGGGTACAACAAATGGATTCCCTTCGACGACATCGACGCTCTGACCTATGCTGACTGGAACAAACTCATCGACGTCAATCTTACAGGCCCAATGCTGACCATCAAGGCCGCCTCGCGACCGATGAAGGCCCAGGGCGGCGGCCGCATAGTGAACATCTCCTCCGTGGCCGGAATTGCCCCCACGGGCTCGTCCATCGGCTACGCGGTGGCGAAGTCCGGGCTGATCCATCTAACGAAGTGCATGGCCGTTGGCCTGGCGCCAGATATTCTGGTCAACTGCATATCGCCGGGATACCTGGAGGGGACAAAGATGTCCATGAATCTGGCGCCGAAGTATCAGAAGGCTGCGGTTGAGGGGTCACTCCTCCAAAGGGCTGCAGACAAGGACGACATCGCCAGGCAGGTCGTGGCATTCTGCGCCACCGACAGCATCACTGGCCAGACGCTGGCGATCGATTCCGGACGCGTGTTCCACTAGGTTAGTAGTTCACCCTCACCTCAATCCTCTCCCCAGGGAGAGGATTTCAGATTTCTTCTCCACAGCGGGGAGAAGGCTAGGATGAGGGGGAGTTTGATAGACACTGCCGCCCGGGCAATCGGCATCGAGCCGGACTGTGGAGGCATCACAAATACATGGGCGAGGAGACTTGTCCAGCAACAACTCAGCCAGAGGTGAGACAGTTGGTAGACCAGACGAAGCGGTACGACGTGCTGATAGCGGGACAGGGCGCGGCAGCATTTTCCGCGGCCCTCTACGCGGCCCGGTATCAGATGAGCGCCATAATCGTTGGCGGCATATTCGGTGGCGAGACTGCTACCGGCGGCATTATCGAGAACTACCCGGGGTATCCGGAGATCGATGGCTTCGACTTGATGCTGAAATTCCGCGAGCAGGTCGACAAGTATGAGGTCCCTGTCATCGAGGAGAACATAAATTCAATTGAGAGGTCGGACGACGAGTTTACCGTAACGACTGAGGGCGGCCAGACGTTCAAGGCCACCACTGCCATCCTTGCCATAGGTCGTGAGAGGCGCAGACTCTGGCTCGACCACGAGGAGGAGTGGACCGGCCGTGGCGTGTCCTTCTGCTCGACCTGCGATGCTCCCATGCACCGCGGAAACACGGTCGCGGTTGTGGGCGGCGGCAACGCGGCCGTAGAAGGGGCGGTTTTGCTAAGCAAGTACGCCGAACAGGTCTACCTGGTCTACCGGCAGGATCAGTTTACGCGACCCGAGCCCATCAATTTGCAACTGTTAGACGCAGCGAAAAACGTCGAGCAGGTGATGGGAACCCGCGTGATGGAACTCAAGGGCGACGACGGGCTCTCAGGTATTGTCCTCGACAATGAGGTGCGAGGATCGAAGGAGCTTGAGTTGGACGGCCTATTCATAGAGATCGGCGCCGACCCCAGGTCCGAGTTGGCTTCCAAGCTCGGAGCCGAGCTGAACGATCAGGGCGAGGTCCTAGTGGATAAGGAGATGCGCACTCAGGTCCACGGCTTGTTCGCTGCTGGCGACCTCACCAACGCCTCTGGCGACCTTAAGCAGACGATCACCGCAGCGGCCCAGGGAGCGATAGCTGCAACGGCAGCCTACTACGAGGTGAGCACACACCCGAACGCCTGCCAGTGGCATGCCAAGGTCGAGGCCTGACGCCCTTCGACCCAGAATACGAAAAGGCCCGACTCCGCTCTGGAGTCGGGCCTTTTCGTATTCTGTGCACCGGCTCAGGCTATTGAGTGCAGCCTCGACCAGGTATGTCCCATACCTGCTCCACGGCGCCGTCCCGGATCCCGATGTACTGGTCCCATCGGTTGATCATCATGTCCTGGTAGGCTGGAATCAACTTGAACTTGTCGCCTACCTTTAGCGGCATCTCGCCATCCGATTTGAGCACAATCTGGTGGTCTAGCATCTCGGCTACCGTGATATCGAGGTGACCCTCGATGGAATCGGCGCCGAGTCCAGAGAGGGCGAACAGGCCCACATCACCTATGGCCACGCCTGACCTAGGCGTGCTAATGACGGTGCCCATCACCTTGTTGGCCATCTGATAGTCTTCCATATAGTCATAGTTGGTACCGCCCAACGCGTATGTGCCGCCCTCAACCTCGGTCACACCGGGGATGGTGGCGGCCACGTCGATCGTAAATGTCTCGCCGCTGGAGACCATCTCCACTGCGATACCCTCGGCTTCAATGGCGTTCTTTACGTCCAAGCAAATCTGTATCGTCTGTCTGCCCACCTCGTACCGATCTTCTTCGCCCTTGTACTCCATCAGAGACTGGTGGCTCATGACGCCCCTGAAATCGACGCCAGGCAGGCTCTCCGCCAACTTCGCGATGGCGACACCCTGCTCGTTGCTCCGAACACCAGCACGGCCCATCTGCGTGTCGACCTCGATCAATACGCCGATCTTGACCCCATAGGCATCTGCTATATCGGACAGGTCCTGGACATTCTGCATGTTGTCGACGCACACCTTCATGTCTGCGCGACGGGCAAGAGCGCACATTCGGGCGATCTTGTCCTTGTGAACCACCTGATTTGGGATCAGGATATCGGTGACACCACCCTCCACCATCACTTCGGCCTCAGACAGTTTTGCGGTACATACGCCGCCAACCGTACCGCCTGCCTCTATCTGCATTTTGGCGAGCCGGGGGCTCTTGATGTTCTTGGTGTGCTGACGCATCTTGCACTCGGTATCGCGGTACGTGTCCGCGACGACCCGGAAGTTGTGCTCGACTGCATCGAGATCTACGAGGAGGCAAGGTGTCTCCAGGTCTTCGACTTGAGTGCCCGGGACCGGCCGATAGTAGTCCATCTATACTCTCCGTCTGTGTCAGGTTAGCGGTAGCGGCCCCTTGCGCCCAGTTCCCAGATTGCATCAAGTTTGCCGTTGCGTATCACGTGCATGTAATCGTGCAGATTGACGCAGCCTTCAATGCTGTTTGGAACGAACCATACCCGGTCGCCCAGCGACAATCCATGATCGATTGATGGGTCCAGGTCGATGCCACCGTGCTCGGCGCTGAGACCCCGGACCTCGCCGCCTGGCACGGTGGGGATACCGGGATTTCCAGAGTCGCCACCGATGGCCTTGCGGCCCGCGTCAGTGATGACGTTGCCGGCCTGTGGCATCGAAGTCACGCAGGACATGATCCTGGCCGCGTTGACAAACTGCGGCCTGTACGTCCGGTAAGCCTCGTCCATCAGCGCGTACGAACCAGCCGCAACCTCGGTTACTCCGTCCATGTCTCCCGCGATCTCATAGTTGTGGGTGCCGCCGACGCTGAGTATCTCAACGTCAAGTCCGGCCTTTTCCACCTTCTCCCGAGTATCCAGAACCTGCTGGATCCACTTCTTCGACTCAGACACCAATTTGTCCCCGTCGGCCCAGATGGCGCCCTCGTAGGTCATTAGGCCCGCGAAGTAAAGGCCTTCCTCGCCCGCGATGGCATTCGCCAATTCCAACGCTGGCCGTCCCGGCGCGACACCCGTACTGTCGCGCCGCGTGTTTATCTCCACAACGACCTTGAGAGTGACGCCCGCCTCTACTGAGGCTTCTCCGAGATCACTGACGTTAGCGGCGCTATCTGCGGCAACAGTCATATTCACGCGCCGCGCAAGTGAGCAGAGTCGGGCTATTTTCGACGGTACAGTGACCAGGTTCGCCAGGAATATGTCGTCGAAGCCAGTAGCGGCGAACACCTCGGCCTGGCCGAGCGTCGCAGTCATGATTCCGCCCACGGTGCCGCCCGCGGCAATTTGCATATGGGCTATGGCTGGGCTTCCGTGGCCCGAAACGTGGGGGCGCAGTCCGACTGGTCTGCTTCGGAAGAACGAGTGCATCGTCTCGATGTTCTGGTTCAATCCCGAAATGTCCACCACCAAGGAAGGCGTGTCGAGCGCCTCCTCGGCAGTACCGATAGGCTTAAATATGGGTCGTTCCATTAACGGTTCCTCGTGAGTGGGAAATCCCCGAAAGACGCCTTCTCAAGAAGGCGTCTAAAACAATAGCACACGGTCAATGTCGAGTCTATGAGGTGCGGGTGCCAGGGCTGCGTACACTTCGGGGACTAGGCCGGCATCTGGGCATGCTCAGTTGAGATTCGCCGGGTGTGTGCAGAGCAAGGACATTATCTGCCGGCAGCAAAATGGGTGTTCCTCGTATCCCGCCATGTAATGTCGTGTTCTTTTTCTGGCAGCGGAAACGCGAGTGGCGGCTTGGCCTCCAGCATTCGCCATGTTAACATCGTGTCAGCGCCATCACGGCGCTCAGCATGATGATTGCGGAGGCGTCGTGGCGGTTCAAGCGGAAACCAAGGGCGAGATGGTCATGATGGACGGCGAACGCGTGGACGCCACTCTGGACCTCGTGGATAGTCGCGACGGTGACCCCGACCGCGCCGATAATCTGGTACTAACCGAACTTCGTCTCATCCACGTCAGTTCCAATGGCCACCGGATGCAGACTTTCTTCGTTTCTATACAAGACATTACCGCGATCGATGTCTTGAGCCAGAGGAGCCTCGGACTCATCGGGTACGTTTGGGGCGCACTGGCACTGGTCGTGGCGTTGGCGGTGTGGCAAGCATGGGACAACCCCGTCGGCTCCGCCATAGCGGGCCTCGCGCTGGCCGCAATGGGTGTATATCTCGTCGTGGACCGGCTGAGATCCCCATCAAGAGTGCAGGCAAGGTTCAGGGCTAGCGACACAGAGTTCACATACAACGTCAACGGGCCGACAGCCATAGAGGACACCTACGAGTTCGTGAACAAGCTGTTCCTGCGCAAAGAGCACTTTCGCTCAAGAACGTTTTCGCCTCGCTAGATAACAGATAATTTAGCCCAGCCTTAATCTGGGCTCCACGTCCATTTCCCACTGATATGCCGCGCCGTTTCGCAAATGAAACCACCCTGCCGAGCCGATCATCGCACCGTTGTCCGTACACAACGCAGGTCTGGGCACAACCACTGGAACCGGCGATCGTCGCGCCATCTCTTTGCGAAGAAGAGTATTCGAAGCTACACCTCCGCCCATGATCAGAGCGTTCACCCGGTACCGCTCGATCGCCTCAACCGTCCTAATAGCGATCGTATCGACCATGGCCTCCTGGAACGCGGAGGAAACGTCCGCGACCTTCGCAGGGTTTGGCGTGCGGCCTTCCTGCGGTGGGTACCACCCCTTCTCTTCGGACCGGCGCAGCACCGCGGTCTTGAGGCCGCTGAACGAGAAATCAAGAGAGTCCTTGATGATGAGCCAAAG
>CAJWER010000208.1 GCA_913030785.1 uncultured Chloroflexota bacterium
CATGACTGCAATCGATACCACCGTGGAGACCGGCACCTGGCAAGTGAAGACCGGGTTTGCGAAGATGCTCAAGGGCGGCGTCATCATGGACGTCGTGACCGCCGAGCAAGCCAAAATAGCCGAAGACGCCGGCGCTGTGGCGGTGATGGCTCTTGAGCGCGTGCCATCTGATATTCGCAAGGCCGGCGGGGTAGCCCGGATGGCCGACCCCACCAAGGTCATCGAGATCATGGAGGCCGTCACCATTCCGGTGATGGCCAAGTGCCGCATCGGCCACTTCGTCGAGGCGCAAATACTCGAGTCCCTCGGCGTCGACTACGTAGACGAGTCAGAGGTGCTGACCCCGGCAGACGAGGACAACCACGTCGACAAGCATCTGTTCAAGATGCCTTTCGTTTGTGGCTGCCGCAACCTGGGCGAGGCGCTGCGCCGCATTGGCGAGGGCGCGGCGATGATTCGCACCAAGGGCGAAGCCGGCACCGGAAACGTCGTCGAGGCTGTGCGGCATGCCCGCACAGTCATGGGCGAAATACGCAGAATCCAGGGCATGAGCAGCGACGAACTTATGGCTACCGCCCGGGACCTCAAGGCGCCCTTTGACCTCGTCAAGGAGATTCACAAGACCGGCAAACTGCCTGTCGTGAACTTCGCCGCTGGCGGTATCGCGAGCCCGGCAGACGCAGCTCTGATGATGCAACTCGGCGTCGACGGGGTGTTCGTGGGCTCCGGCATCTTCAAGTCCGAGAGCCCTCTACTCATGGCAGAAGCCATCGTAAAGGCCACCACTCACTTCAACGACCCCGCGATCCTGGCAGAGGTGTCCACGGGGTTGGGCGATGCAATGCCCGGCCTGGACATAAAGACCATGCCGGAAGCGGAGCAGTTGGCCACAAGGGGCTGGTAATCTTGCCAATCATAGGTGTGCTGGCCATTCAGGGAGATTTCCTGGAGCACCAGCAGGTACTGGCCCGCCTGGGCGTTGACGCCCCGGAGATCAAGCTGCCCTCGCAACTCGAGGACATTGACGGCCTGATCATTCCGGGCGGTGAGAGCACCACCATCGTGCAGCTCATCGACATATACGGATTCAGACAGCCCCTCACCGAAAGGGTGCGTTCAGGATTGCCGCTCTGGGGCACCTGCGCTGGCATGATCGTCATCGCCGATCGGCTCCGCGACCGGCGTCCCGACCCCCTCCGGCTCATGGACATCGATGTCAGCCGTAACGCCTTTGGCCGCCAGATCGACAGCTTCGAGGAGGACATCGCGCTCGAAGGCATCGAGGGCCCGGACTTTCGGGCGGTTTTCATCCGTGCCCCGGCCGTGAATCTCATGGGAGACTCGGTCAAAGTGCTGGCCAAGGTCCGCGACGGCAGGCCAGTAGCAGTACGTCAGGACCGGATGCTCGCGACGTCGTTCCACCCGGAGCTCACGGGGGACGACCGCGTTCACCAGCTTTTTGTCAGGATGGTAGAAAACTCGACGTAGCACCACAGAACCGTGATTAGACCCCTGCAGCCATTCGATCTCGTCCGATACTCCATCCTGGCCGACCGGGGGACTGGCAACCGGGCGTTTACCCTCGACAACCTCGGCAGGGGTGTCCCGAACCGCGTATCCGCGACAACGCTGCCGACCCTTAGCCTCTCGCTGATGACCCGCCCGGTCCAGGCCGTGGCATCGACTGCCGGCCGGCAAGTAAAGGCCATAGGAGCCGCCAGACCGCGCTCCGGGCCTCGAACCTGGGAGGTCTCCCACCTACTAGTTGGGCAGGGGGATCGCGACCGAGCCGGACTGCTTCCGGTCCTCGCCCAGCAGATCGCGCGACAGGGCGGCGAGAGGCTCTTCATACGTCTTCAGAGCGATGACCCGCTCGTAGACGACGTGCAGGCCAACGGGTTCCTTCCCTGCTTCCGTGAAATGCTCTACCGGCAACGTAGGCAAGATCGGGCGATCGGACCTGCTCCGCGCAAGCATACCGACGCCGACGAGTTCGCCGTCTACCAGCTCTACACCGCCTCGACCCCCATGGAGATGCGGCTATCGACGGGGGTCACATTCGACCAGTGGGCCATGGCGCGGGAGAGGACCGGCGTGAGCGGAAGAGAGTATGTCGTGGACGGGGACTCGGGGCTCAATGGCTGGCTCAAGACCGTGCGCCGTCTACGATCGTCAACAGCAACGCTCATGGTCCGCGAAGACGACGAGTCAACCGCGGCAGGGCTCATCGATTTTGCGATGGCGAGTCTGCCTCGTTTCGCTGATGTGCTGTGGCTGGTCTCGGAGCACCAATCCGACCTCCATCGCGTATTTCACCGCCGAGGCAGCGACGTTGATTCGGAGTACGTAACGTTGGTAAAATCGATGGTGACTCCGGCCCTGGACAAAGAGAGACACAAAGCGCTACCTGTAAGGCCAGCGTAGGAAAGACCAACCCCCTAACGCCAAGAATGCTCTTACAAGAAAATCAATGGATTGACACAGACCTCGGCGCGATAATCGAGAAGCTACCGCCAGCCATCGCGGAGCCCATCGCGAAAAGAGAGGACAAGGAAGATCTCCTTGAGGTGATCATGGATCTGGGGCGGGCGCCCCAGGCCAGATTCCCAGGGGAGACCATCGAACTCGCCCGCCACGAGATCACCGAGGCGGATCTTCAGCACGTCATCGAGCGCATCGGTGCTTTCGGTGGCGACAACCGCGCCGGCGTCGAGCGCACCCTCCACCGTATCTCTGCGATTCGCAATCGCGGCGGCAAGATCGTCGGCCTGACAGTGCGCGTTGGACGCGCCGTCTACGGCACGATCCGCATCATCGAGGACCTCGTACTGACCGGCAAGAGCGTGCTGCTGCTCGGAAGGCCGGGCGTCGGCAAGACCACTATGCTTAGAGAAGTCGCCCGTGTACTCGCTGATGACGCCCTCCGGCGTGTGATCGTGGTCGACACTTCGAACGAGATTGCCGGGGACGGCGACATCCCGCATGCCGGCATCGGCCACGCCAGACGCATGCAGGTGCCGACCCCCTCGCAGCAACACGACTTGATGATCGAGGCTGTCGAAAACCACATGCCAGAGGTCATCGTCATCGACGAGATCGGCACCGAGCTTGAAGCTACCGCCTCGCGGACCATCGCGGAGCGAGGCGTGCAGCTCGTGGCGACCGCCCACGGCAACACCATCGAGAACCTGATAACCAACCCGACCCTCTCGGACCTGATCGGGGGCATCGACGCCGTAACCCTCGGGGACGACGAGGCGCGACGCCGACGGACCCAAAAAACGGTACTCGAACGCAAGGCGCCACCTACATTCGACATCCTCGTAGAGATTCGGGGCCGCAATGATGTGAACATCCATGCGGACGTTGCAGACATTGTGGACAAGATGCTCAGGGGCTATCCGGTAACTGCCGAGCGCCGATTCATGGATGATGAAGGGCAAGTACACCGAACCCAGGTGCCTGTCGCGGCCTCTGCTATGTCCGAGAACGGTCGGTCGGAGCGAAGCCCCGAACCCGTGCGTGATCGGGAGCCGCGTCGTGGGGCACCGCAGCGTCGCGAGGAACCCGAGCATGTGGACACACCCGAGGAGCCGCCCGCTCAGACCAGCCATATCCTCCCGTATGGCGTAAACAAGGGCAAGCTTCAACAGGCAATGGCCTCGTCCTCCGCCACCGTGGAACTTGTGTCGGAGCTGGCAGAGGCCGACCTGCTTCTCACCACGAAAAATTTCTACCGGCGGAGGACTCGCGCACTCCTCGATGCCGAGGAACAGGGCAAGCCCGTCTACGTCCTGCGCAAGAACACGATGACCCAGATCCACCAGTTCCTCAGGGCTCTGGCCCGCAGCCAGCCCAGACAGGCAACCCGGGCAGAGGTCGGCAAGGCCATAGAAGAAGCGGAACAGGCCGCAAGCCGTATCGCCGACGAGGGCGACCAACAGGCTGACCTGAGCCCGCAGGTGGCGTACATACGCCATCTCCAGCATGTGTTCGCAGAGGAGCACGGCCTGGCATCGAGCAGCACGGGGCGCGAACCGACCCGCCGCGTGGTACTCTACCGACGCTGAGTGGTGCTGCGCACGCTTGGTAGGGCGGGGCTGGGGGACTGCCTCATCAAGCCTGGATTGTTGTGTGCTTGGACCCGATCCCAGGACCTGGAATCGGATTCCGATGGTTATATATAGGGGCGATTCGCCCGGTGTGTGAGCGTAAACCTCACACGGATTTCCATATTTTTCTTACTGACAAAGTCCAGCGGCACGCTGGCTGGCTGGCAGGAGTAGAGTTTGGGGCTGTTTATCTCTTTTGAGGGTGGCGAGGGCTCTGGCAAGTCCACCCAGGCGGAAACACTCGCCGGGCGGCTTGAACGTGAGGGCTTTCATTCGACACTGGTCCGTGAGCCGGGCACGACGCCCCTGGGCTGGTATCTTAGGGACTGGCTAAAGCGCGAAAAGAGACGTGGGGAAAATATCTCCCACGGAGCCGAGCTGTTCCTCTTCGCAGCAGCACGAGCGGAGTTCGTCGCGAAGGTGCTCACGCCTGCCCTGAAGGGAGATCGCCGCATTGTGATCGCGGACCGATACGCAGACTCGACCACTGCCTACCAGGGCTACGGACGCAGGCTACCCCTGGACGATATTGCGCGTATCAACCGCCTGGCGACATTGGGGAAAACGCCCACTCTCACGTTCCTGCTGGACTGCTCCCCGGTCGAAGGTCTCAAACGTGTTGGCTCTCTCCAGATCCGGCTCCCAATGGAACGGGCAGATGGGTCCAGGCAAAAACGAATGGACCGCGAGGGTACCAGCCGGTTCGAAGAAGAGTCGCTCAGCTTTCACGAGCGGGTCCGGATAGGGTACTTGGATCTTGCCAAAAAGGAGCCTGATCGCTGGGCTGTCATCGATGCGACGGAATCCATCGAAACCATCAGCGAGGCGATATGGGAGCGCACCCAGCGCCATCTCGCCCCTCTTGGCAGCGACAACGGCGAGCAAGCATCAACAGAGCTGCCGCTCTTTCAGAAGCGCAACGAAACATCTCCCGACGAGGAGCCCGACTAGATGGCACTTATGACACCCCCCGAGATGGACATCTATCTGCGTGAACCCAATATCTCCCACCTATCCACAGTGGGACCCGACGGCGCTCCCCACGTGGCGCCCGTGTGGCACCACTACGACGATGAGGCGCTGCTCGTGCTTACCGAGCCGAAGGCCGTCAAGATACGCAACATCCGCCACGAGCCAAGGGTGTCCATCGCGATCACAACCACCGTACAGCCCTACTCGTTCCTGCAATTCAATGGCGTGGCTACGCTATCGGACCAGTGGGAAAAGGAGCTGCTCTGGTCGATGTCCATCAACTACCAGGGTCAAG
Source organism: uncultured Chloroflexota bacterium (assembly GCA_913030785.1). GTDB lineage: Bacteria > Chloroflexota > Dehalococcoidia > Lucifugimonadales > CAJWER01 > CAJWER01. The sequence continues at coordinate 5,380 of CAJWER010000208.1, forward strand.
AAGAGGGCGAGCGATACGCCGAGCGAACCTACCGCGAATCAACCTTCACACTAATAACGGTCAC
>CAJWER010000209.1 GCA_913030785.1 uncultured Chloroflexota bacterium
CAATGGACATCCAGGAGGGGCCGGCCCCGCGCATCACCGACTGCACGTCGGCGAAGTCCAGATTGATCTCGCCCGGGGTCGTGACCAGCTCCGCGATGGACTGCACGCCCAGGCGGAGTACGTCGTCGGCCATCTTGAACGCGTTCTCCGCCGTGATCTCCTCTTCGCAAATCATGTGGAGGCGTTCGTTCGGTATCACCAGTAGTGTGTCTACGTTTTCCTTGAGCTTCTGGATGCCATCTTCAGCTACCTTGGACCTTCGAGTGCCCTCGAAGGCGAATGGCGTCGTTACCACACCGACCGTCAGCGTGCCCGTCTCCCTGACGATCTGCGCGACTATCGGCGCGGCACCGGTGCCGGTACCCCCGCCCATGCCAACTGCGATGAACACCATGTCGGCGTCTCGCACCGCATCGTACAGGTCTTCGCGGCTTTCCTCGGCGGCCCGTGCCCCGATCTCGGGATTGCCGCCGACACCCTTGCCTTCGGTCAGTTCTTCGCCAATGCCGAGCCTGAGCGGCACATCGCACCGCAACAGTGCCTGGCTATCGGTATTGACCACGGCGTACTCAATGCCCGGGATTCGCTCCCTGAACATCCTCGCCACGGCGTTGGACCCGCCTCCGCCAATCCCAAGAACCTTGATCTTGGTATGCCCGATGTGCTCCCGAGTGTTCTCTACCATCAGTTCCTCCCTTTTTTGGCTGCGAAGTAGGCCCTGGGCACCAGTCTGCTGATCTGCTTGACCAGGCCGGCTACAAGTCCCCTGCGTCCGCCTTGTTTCTGACCGATACTAGGAGCGGGAGCGTCTGTCTTCGGAAGCTCCCGCTCGGCTGCCCATTGCAAGATGCCGACCGCCGAAGCGTATCGGGGGTTCCTCAGTTCGTCTGGGAACCCGTCGTACCCCACCGGCACACCCCTGCGCACCGCTACTGCCAGACTCCTCTGAAATAGCTCCGCGATTCCCGGGAGATTTGAAGAGCCGCCGGTAAGAACTATTTTGTACCTGGAAAGACCCTCAATGTCAGACTCGTCCAATTTGATCTTGATTAGGCGAGCCAGCTCGTTGGCCCGCTCACGGACCAGCTGGCATATTTCGGCGATCTCCACTCTCAGGTCGACATCGCTGCCTGTCACAGGTAGCGAAACCTCCTGGCCGAAGCGCGGGATGTCCGTGCTGGCGTGGGCGAGTTTTGCATTTTCTGCAGCCTCGTAGCTGGTGTTGTAAGTCACAGCGATGTCGTTGGTGAACTGGAAGCCCCCCACAGGAAGGACCCCGGTGAAACACACCCGGCCCTGCTGGAAACCCACCACATCCGTCGTGCCGCCTCCGATGTCCACAAGCACCGTGCCACGTATCCGCTCCGCCGGGGTCATGACCGCGAGGCCGCTAGCCATCGGTTCGAGCACCATACCTATGACGCTGACGCCAGCCTGCTCAACCGCCGTGGCGAGCTTGTCGACGAAGACCGTGGCCGCCGTCACCATGTGAGTGTTGACCTCGATAGTGTTGCTATGCATGCCGATGGGATTGCGGATGCCATCCTCACCCTCGACCGAGTAGGTCATCCTTAGGGCATGAATCAACTGGCGTCCCGGCTCATCGGTGGATTCGGCGAGAGCCTTCGGATCCCGATCGAGATCCTCTGCGGTGATGACACCGTGTCCAGAGATCGGGTCCAGATCGTCGCGTCTGTTTTCAAACGCGATGTCAGACCCTGTCACTCCCACGTACGCCGACTCGACCTTGAAGCCGATGGCCTCTTGCAGGCTGTGAACCGACTTCCGGATAGCGTCGGCGGTAGCGTCGATGTCAGAAACGCTCCCCTTGCTCAGGCCATTGCACGGCACCGCGCTGTGGGCAAGGATATGGAGACTCCCGTCGTCCTTCCTGATCCCGGCGATAGAGCACACCTTGGTCGTACCGACGTCGATGCCAACCACCATCTCCGCTGGGGCACGGCGTATCGAAATCGACTTCGGCTTGTCGACCGTAGTCGTCAGAGGCCGTGTTGTTGTCTCTGTTTGTACCGTCATCCCAGTCCCCTCTCTGTCACTAACCTCTCGCTCGCTTGATCTGGTCCAGCCGGAACGTGAGTCCCTGCCGGCGCTATTTCCAAAGGAGGTTCCCTGTCACTCTTTGCGTGTTGCTGAGTCGCGTCTTCACTTGTTCGTCTCCCCGTTGAGCGTGCTATAGCTTCTCCGAGATCCTGAGCCTTGCGCTTCTGGCCCTCGGATTGGTGCCTATCTCCTCATTGCTTGGCTTGATCACCCTTCGGCGTATCAGCTTGATGGTCGGTTCGTGTCCGCAGACGCACACTGGAGTCTCCGGTGGACAGATACACTGCGAAGCCTCTGTTCGCAGAAAACCCTTTACGAGCCGATCCTCCAGCGAGTGATAGCTGATGACCACCAGTCTTCCGCCCGGCTGCAGCGCCTCCACCACCCCTGCCAGGCCCGCCTGGACATTCTCTAACTCCCCGTTCACGGCCATCCGAATCGCTTGAAACGTTCGGGTCGCCGGGTGGACCTTGCCTTGCCGAGTTCGTCCTGCCGCGCCTGCAACTACCTTCGCCAGCTCCGTGGAACTGGATACCGGCCTGGCACGGACAATTGCCCTGGCGATTCGCCTCGATGCCCGCTCTTCCCCCAGCCGGTAGATCGAATCGGCCAGCTCCTGCTCGGACCAGGTATTGACGATTGCGTCCGCCGTCAGATCCTGCTTCCCGTCGAACCGCATATCCAGCTTGCCGGTCCTCGCGAAGCTAAACCCCCTCTCGTCTGTGCCAAGTTGCAGAGACGAGAGTCCAAGATCCATCAGCACGCCGCTAATGCCGCCCAACCCCAATCCATCCGCGGTCGCTCCGAGACCGGCATAGCTGCCTTGAACCAGCGTCACCCGATCCCCGAACCGCTCCAGTCTTCGCTTCGCCGTGTTCAGCGCTGCGGCATCCAGGTCAAAGCCTAAGAGCCTGGGCGTCGGACTTACTGCATCCAGAATGGCTTCGGCGTGGCCACCCTCTCCAACCGTGCAGTCGATGTAGGTGCCGTCTGAGGCAATCTTCAGCGCCGCCAAAACCTCCAAAACCATCACCGGCTTATGGAGTACGTCCATGTCCCCTCGGCCAGGTCCCCCGGTGATGCCGACAGAGGCCCGGCACTGCGATGGAGCGCTTGCTGAACGGCGCTTCGGCCCTACTAGGGTGCAAAATACACTAAACGCCACCGAATCCAGGCTAGATACAAGCGAGTCTCCCAGACCAACGGCCAGACGCGCAAGGGATTTTCGGACATGTTTAAGACGTGTTTCAGAACATGTTTGATTTTCTATCCAGTATTTTGAGGCAGTCTGACCCTCTGAAACCCATCGACTATTCCCCCCAGCCCACGTCACCCTGAGCGGATGCGAAGGGTCTGGGGTCGCGGGGTCCGTTGTGGCGAAGGAGGCATGGGCTCACCCAGTCGCATCGTCGGAACCTCCTAAGCGCGACCCGTGGCTATGGGCCGTCGTTCAGGGCCCGGATACCGGCGTAGGGGCCGGATCCGCCTAGGTGGGGTGTGTGGGCGAGCTGACCCTCAGCGGCGCCACGCTCTCCGTGGCGAATAGACCGAAATAAAAATCCTAAGTGGTGCCACTCTTAATCTCACGTTCTTGGCCATCCTCCAGTCCGCAGAACCCAGCCCCAGCTATTGATTGGAGAGTCCATCTACTTTTGCCTGATCTGAGACCGCCGCAGACTCGGGAGCGTGAGCCTGGCTCCCTGATGGTTTGCCTCCGACACGTTCTCCAGATTCGACACGGAACCTTGGTTCCACTTGCGTGGCGAAGGACATAACTCCATCGCCCATTGCGAGCCGCCAAAGGACCTGGTGAGGCACGGAACCTGACCTTCTCCAGTGAGATGACCCGGCAAGAAAAGAGTGCGGGCTCCATGTACAATGCGTACTCCGTGGGGGTGTGCAGAGGGGCGCAGCCCCGTTACCTGTCCTGAGCTCGCCGAAGGGCAGGGTGTGTGAGGGTGTCCCTCACATTAATATTCATTTCTTTCTTATTTCTTCTTGGAGAGGGGCAAGCCCATCGGCCCAGATCGGCAGACCAGGACAATTAGATGACCAACGCCAAAGACCAATACAGCCTCGGAATACTGACCATCAGCGACGCGGGGTCCAAAGGAGAACGAGAGGACACCAGCGGCGACACCATCGTCGAAATCATGACCGATTTCGGATTCCGCCTCGCGCTCCGCGACATTGTCCCCGACGAGCCGGACCTCATCTCGGAGCGGCTTCGGGACTGGTGCGACGGAGGAGAGGTCGACGTAGTGCTGACAACCGGCGGAACAGGCCTGGGCCCCAGGGACGTCACCCCCGAGGCGACCAGGGCTGTCATCGAACTAGAGGTGCCTGGAATCGCCGAGGCCATGCGCATGCTTACCATCGAAAGCACCCCCATGGCCATGCTTTCACGCTCCGTCGTCGGCATCCGAGCGGGGTGTCTCATAGTAAACCTGCCCGGCAGCCCAAAAGGGGTACGCGAAACCCTGGCCATCGCCATCCAGGCAATCCCCCACGCCCTCGAAATGATCAGAGGCTGGCGAACCCACCCAACACAATCACTGGATTGAAGAGGGAGTACGGAGGGACGCATCTTCGCTTCCTGGAGTCTGAGGAGTCCATGAGCAACATTGCCAGCCCTAGGCTTCAACCCTCTGGGCTGGCGGCGAGAGCCGCGGAGTCGTATGTGCAACGCGAGTCCAAAGAGGGTTTGTAGAGGGACGCAGTCCCTTTGTCGGATGTGTGAGGGTGCCCCTCACACATATTCCACTATTTCCTAATCCCAGGCGAGGCGAGAACCGAGCCGAGTCTATCAATCCCAAGGAGTAACCATGGAAACCACAACCCCCCACAAAGTCCGCATCACAGTCCTAAAAAAAACCTTCAACACCGACTTCGTCGAAGCTTACACCGAGGGCCACGACTGGCAGCCCAAGGGCTGCTGCCACGACTTCGAAGAGGGACAAGAGTTCATCACCGAAGGCCACATGCCTGAAGGCTTCAGTGACTGGGCATGGGCCGATATGCAAAAGTATGTCATGGTCCTCGCCCGAGGCGGCAACATGCTCGGGGTCAAGCCAGGCACCTACGTAACCAGCTGCTCCGACGGCTTCCGACCCGTCTTCTACCTCCTGGAGCGCATCGATAGCTAATAATCGAACAACGCCTCAAACGTCAATGTCTTCCATTGGGCGGTAAGGCTAGGATGGGGCTCAGCAGTACCAGGCATCTTATCCGAACCAAGCGAACAACCCTCCTGCCGCCAGTCCGGGCAGGGATCCAAGAGGACGCAGCCCGTTTGGCGTGGGTCTGGGGGTGCCCCCCCAGAATTATTTTATTAGGGGCGGG
>CAJWER010000210.1 GCA_913030785.1 uncultured Chloroflexota bacterium
GGCGTCGCCGATGAACTGCTCGACGTATCTACCATCGGGCGCGAAGAGCTGGACGCGGTTGTTGCCTGTGTCGGCGACGTAGATGTCACCGTCCAAGTCGACTGCGATGCCAGAGGGTCGCCGGAACTCCCCGATCCCGCTTCCTGAGCGGCCGAATTCGAGCACGAACTCGCCGTCGCCGGTGAACTTTTGGACACGATCGTTGCGCCAGTCGACGACGTAGACATCGCCTAACTCATCGACGTGTATGCCCCAGGGCATGTTGAACTGGCCAGGGCCACTACCGTGAGATCCCCAGACTTCGAGGAAGCGACCGTCCGCCGTGAATTTTTGAATGCGGTGGTTCATCGTGTCGACGACGTACAGGTTGCCCTCAGGGTCGAAGGCGATCCCTGATGGGTGGTCTAACTGACCTTCGTTGTGGCCGTGCTCACCCCAATGGCGTACATATTCCCCGTCCTGGGTGATAGTTGTGATCCGGTGCAGCGCCTCGTCGGAGATCACCAGGTTCTGGTCCCCGTCCAGGAGCATTGCAGCGGGCCACGTGAACTGGCCTTCGCCCGTGCCGAGGGAGCTGATGTCTCCCAGGTTTTCGTCGTCCCAGGATAGTCGGGCGATCTTGACCACGCCTGTGTCGAGTCCCTCGTTCCTGCACAGGACGAAGACCCGCAGGTCCGCGGTGACCACGATATCGGCAGGCTGGTCGACCACGCGACGCATGCCTATGGTCTTGAGGTAGGGGAAGCCTGCCCTCAGGATCGCGTGGGGTCTGGTCATGTTTTGCCTCCGGGAAGTCAGTCTCGCCTCGGTCCTCTCCTTATCCAGGGAGAGGAGAGGGAGTTTCAGTTGCGGAATGGGTGGACCTGCTCGAAGCCGCCTCCGACGATGTTGGCGGCGTCGATTTGGAGCCACTGCTCCAGGAGAGTTGCGTAGATGCCTCGGAAGTCGATGGTGTGTTTCAGGTCCTCGCCGTTCTCCCACTGGGCCTGGTCCAGCGATGGGTACTCGGCGTAGAGTCCGCCCTTTACGCGTGGGCCTATGATGAAAGCACCTCCGCCGGAGCCGTGGTCGGTGCCGCTGGCGTTGTCTTTGATGCGACGCCCGAACTCGGTGAATACGAGCATCGTGACTTCGTCGCCAGTGTCGTGGTCCTTGAGGTCCTGGAAAAAGTCCATGATTGCGCCGGAGAGGTCGCGGAGCAATCCAGGATGGGTCGGCACCTCGTTGGAGTGGGTGTCGTAGCCTCCGTGGCTCGTGTAGAAGATGCGGGTTCCGAGGTCGGCCAGGTGGACCCTCGCTACGTCGCGCAGGTTCTGGGCGATGGGGTTGGCGGCGTACTCTACAGTGGACTGGTAGGATGCCGGCGCGGTTTTTAGGACATCTGCGCCCTTCAGTACGTCCAGTCCGGTTCTGGCGAGGTATTCGGCCACTGGTCCGGCGCCTACTGCGGGCGCGTACATGCTTTTGAAGATGTTGAGGGCCTGGTCTCGCTGGGTCCGTCCATCTATTCCGGTCATTAGCCCGTAGTTCTCCAGGTTTCCTACAGACGTGATCGGTACTCCGGGCACTGCCAGCGCCCTGGGCAAGCCCCTGCCGAGGTTAACGGTTGTCAGCACGTTGTTTTGGTCGGAGTCTAGCTCGCGGGTGACCTTGCCGAGCCACCCTTCGGTCCCGACTTCTACTGGCTCACATGTATGCCAGATGTCCATGGCCCGGAAGTGAGAGCGGCTGGAGTTGGGGTAGCCGATCCCTTGGATTATGGCTACGCTGCCGTCGTCGAACATCTCCTTGAGGGGGGCGGCGCTGGGGTGGAATGCGAGCGTGTCGTTGATGGGTAACACCTGGTCTTGGGGGATGCCCACCGTCGGACGGTTGTCGTGGTAGACGCCGGCTGTGTAGGGGATGATGGTGTTCATGAAGTCGTTGCCGCCGGATAGCTGGACGACCACGAGTACGGGGGGCTTTTTGGGGGTCATGTCGTTGCCGGCCATGTGATCGACCTCCCGGGTCTTGCGGCTTCGATTCCTACGTTACAGTTTTTGCGGGACGGAGTGCCTGTGCCTTTGTTTACGACCTCTTTGGCGTGGGCTGGGCTCTGTCGCGCCCAATCGACCATCCCCCGGCCTCTTCCTTTCCAGGAAGGGGGGAAGGGAGATAAGAACTGGGGGACACCCCCAGTTCCCCCGGCAAAGGGGCTGTGCCCCTCTGCACACGCCAAACATTGGCCGAATACTCCGACTAGCGCGCCAGGCCAAGTCCGCGTCAGATCCTAACTTGTTAGCCCTAGCCGAACTGGTATTCGAGGGACGAGACGATTAGCTGGACAATGCGGACTGTTCGGTCTGCACTTTGTTGTTTTTGTTCTGGGGTGCCGAACTGTAGGTCGCCATCGGTCTCGGCGTGGACCATGAGTGCAGCACGTGTTTCGGCGCCAATCGCGACGGGGCCTACGAGGTCCAGGGTTCGATCGACGAAGTCTTTGGGTTGCAGCGGTGCTCCGCCGTTTTCCATGCGCTTGATGATATCGGCGATCCCGGGCTTGGAGGCGTCTCCAACCTGGTTGACGGCGAAGTTGACGCGTTCGTTCAGGGTGCCGCCGTCGATCCATTCCTTGCCGGTATGCCACCCCTCGACCGTCGGGGGGTTCATGAGCTGCTGTCCCATTAGTCCGGTGGCGGCGGAGTAGGCCCCGATGCCTGGAGCCGGGGTCTGATAGGCGTCTACGAGTTTTAGTATGCCCGTGACCAGCTCTGCCGGGCTCTTTACGTGTTTGAATTTTGCATCCTGGAAGAAGTCCGATTTGAACAGGACATAAAGCACCGAGCGGATGTCACCGTTGGACTCGAAATATGCCGCCGTAAGCGCATCTATGGCCGCCGGGTCGCCTGGCGGCTCGATTTGCCAGGCGGGGACCTGTGGTTCGTCGGCTACGAAGAAGTTGTAGAGGTGACGGCAAATGAATTTGGCCGTTGCCGGCTGCTTAACGATGATGTCGACGATGTCCTGGCCGTTCCAGGGTCCAGTTTGACCGAGAAATGTCTTGACGCTGTCGTCATGCTGACCTGGATCGAACAGGAACGTGGCGTCGTAGTGGCCGTGGGGATACAGGGGTATAGGCTGCTCGAAGGTCCAGCCGGTAAAGGCCCGGGCGGCCATCTTGATGTCGTCTTCGGAGTAGTTGCCGACCCCCATCGAGAAGAGTTCCAACAGTTCACGCCCGTAATTCTCGTTGGGCTCGCCGTTGAAGTTCTCGTTGTTGTCGAGCCAGAAGATCATCGCGGGGTCCTTGGAAAGCTCGACGAGGATGGTCCGCAGGTCTCCCAGGCCGACGCGCCTGAACATCTCAAGTTGCCTGTTCAGCGTGGGGATGTGCTCGCTCTTAAAGAAGGCTGTCGCGAACACGTGGTGCCAGAAGAGCGCGATTTTCTCCTCCAGCGGGTGGGGGGAGCTGGTCATCCGGTAGATCCAGAAGGATGCCATTCCCGTCGTCGCGTCCCAGCCGTAGTAGCGTTCTATCAGGTCCTCGTCGTCGCGGGGTGTCGCTTCAGGATGGAGCAATTCGTCGACGATATCGGAGTAGTTGCGGGAGGCAAGTTCTTCGAGCGTGGAGCGGGTGGCGCTGAATCCGGCGCGGCGCATTAGGTGGGCGGCCAAGGCCAGGTCCGTCTTGGGCATGGGCGCGCTCCTTTGTGACAGCCAGCGTGCCGGAAATCCGAACCGGCGGCGCTTGTGGCGCATTTTACCCCACGAACCGGGCGTAGACAACGGATGGCGTCAGAGGCGGGTCTTGAACTAGCGCTGCAAGCGCTGCGGAGATAACGGTTTGATCGGCAGGGCGGTCTTTCCCGACATGACCAGGTCGGCGACGGCACGGCCCATAATCGGCCCGAACAGAATGCCCTTTTTCTCTGCGCCGGTCGCTAGGTAGGCACCCGCTACCCCGGAGAGAGGACCAACTATGGGCTGGCGGTCGAGGGTGACGGGCCTGAGGCAGGCTGTCTGTCGCACGATTTTCAGTTCTGCTAACGACGGAACCATCTTTACGGCGCGAGCCATGAGCGTGTCCCGGGCGGCCTGGGTTAGAGTGACGTCCCAGCCCGCTTCCTCCTCCGTAGATGCAATCCATACCAGTCCGTCGGCCTTTTGGGCAACCTGTCCCGGGCCTGCCATGTGGTAGCGGAACGGCTCGGTTGGGGCCTCGAGATGAAGGATTTGCCCCTTCAGAGGCGCGACGGGGAGCGCTGGCTCTACGCCGGTCAGGGCCTGCCCGGACCATGGTCCGAGGGCGATCACGACGGCGTCGCAGGCGAGGGTCTGATCGTTGACGCGGACGCCAGTTACTTGGCCTCCGTCGCTTTCGATGCCGTTCGCCTCGCCGTTGATAAGGGTCGCCCCGAGGGTCTCGGCGGACTGCAGGAGCGCCAGGGTTAGGCGGTAGCTGTCCAATATCCAGATGTGGCGCAACAGTACCGCTCCCGCGACCAGGTTCGAGATACGAGGGTCAAGTTTGCATACCTGGCCTGGATCCAGCCACTCGGCGGAGAACCCGTCGGAAGCGTTCCAGCGAGCCATGTCTACCCGCGCCTGGCGCAGTTCGTCGTCGGTGAAGCAAAGTTGTAGGTGCGGCAGCTCGCGGGTCTGCAGGTCGACCCCGGAGGCCTGCTCGATCTCAGGCCATAGATCCTTGTGCATTTGAAAGGTCTGCTCTGCAAGGGGCGCCATTGGTCCGGGAATTCCTGTGCCCATGAGGGGGTTTAGGAGGCCGACGGCGAAGCCCGATGCACCCGAGCCGACGGCCTCTCGCTCTATGATGGTGACATTTGCGCCGTCGCGTGCCAGGTAGTATGCGGCGGCACAGCCCACCACGCCTGCGCCTAGTACGACGACCTCTTTTTGTTGCATGGTTCCTTTGTTCCAGTTGACGCGAATGTGTTGTGAGGGTTTCAAGAGGGCGGGTCACAGACTCGCCGCTACGTATGAAAATTATTCGTTGTCGTGCTCGTCGGATTGTTGGTCTGGCGTTTGTCTCGGGCGACGCCTGATGAGGGCGCTCAGGATGGCGCTGGTTAGGCTGATGATGGCGGCTCCCCAGAGTGCAGGCCAGAACCATTCGACGCTCACGTCGAGGTCTAGCCAGCCTGCGATTGCGGCTGTCAGGACGAGCATCGCCGCATTGATTATCAGCGCGAAGATTCCCAGGGTGAGGCACGAGAGCGGGCATCCCAACAGGTGGACTACCGGCTTGATGGACGCGTTGACCACTCCAAAGATGATGGCCGTTATTGCCAGAGAGCCGACGCCTTCTATCTCGATGCCGCCTACCACACGGGCCGCAACCCACAGTGCGGCAGCATTCACAAGAATGCGGACTGCCGTGTCG
>CAJWER010000211.1 GCA_913030785.1 uncultured Chloroflexota bacterium
CCCCCCACCCCCTCCAGCCACTCTCCGGCTATCCATTCTCGGAAGGGGTAGCCGTGAGTCTTCGGAGCAAGACGCACGGCCCGAACGTCCCGCTCCGCGACATCGGCCGAGAACTTGTCCAGATTGTCGACGGACGGATTGCAAAGGAACTGGGGAACAAGGGCATCGTGCCCCTGGACCGTCTCGAACAGCAGGTTATTACCGTCATTCGAGTCGAAGTCGATGGCATGGGGCGAATAGACCAGCGCTCGTTGGATGCCGGCTCGGGCCAGTTCCGCGACGGTTGCTTCGGGGGTATCGGCGTCGGCACTGACCCTCCGGTCGTGTCGACGGCCCAGTGCAACGTTGGCATCGAATACGGGTACGGTGGGTTTGAATTCGAGGTCTACCTGGCCCATTTCTTGTCACTCCAATCGGTCAATGTCTGTCGGTCAATATAGCGTATGGAGAGTCGATCCACTACACAGAAATTCCGAGCAGTTCGGCGGCGTTGAGGCCAAGGACTCTGCACTTGGCCTCCTGCGATATGTCCGCCGTGACGATACGACCGATCTGCGCACGCGCGTCCATCAGCGGCATGTCCGAACCATAGAGCACACGATCCTCCCCGGCCCCTTCGACCAGGCGCTCGATCGTGCCGTGGTCGCCCCAGGATGAGCAGGTCTCCAGATATATGTTGCGGCTGGACTGGGCGGCAGCGACCGCGCGAAGCTGCCCCTCCCGGACGTTGCCGGAGTGGGCCAGTATCCAGCGTATGTTCTTGTACGTTTGAGCCAGGTCGATGAACCGGGAGGGGTCAGTATAGGTATTGCTGCCCTCCATGTACTCGGTGTGGCACTTGACGATTATCGAGCGATCGTTGCACCACTGGAGAATAGGCTCGTACACATCGTCGTCGATCGGCTTGCGGACGTAGCTGGGATAGACCTTAAGAAATACCATACCCAACACGTCGAACGCCCTCTCCAACTCGGCGATGGCCTGTTCGGGGTAGAAGGGGGTAACAAAGGCGACGCCCATAAATCGGTCCGGATTCTTCGCCACGAAGGCTGCAGTCGTGTCGTTGCACCGGGTGACATCGCCGTAGAAAATACAGCTAACTGGCGCGCGGTCCACGCCCGCCGTGTCCATGGTTCTGATATAGGCGTCGGCTTCATCCAGCATGCCGTTGGAGGCCTCGTTCCCGACGTGGCTGTGCATATCGATAACCGGTGTGTTCATCTACCGCTCCTCAGTCTGGGTAACATAGGCCTTCTGGTTTGTGACCATCAGGCGCCCCATGCAAAACGTGTCACATCATGTTCGATTCTGTGCCGTATTGCAACAGTGCAGGTTCACCGACGCGCAGATTGGTGGCACGAGGCATATCTGGTACCATCTGTCCGGAGACCTTCCCCTTGCGAAATCGACCGCTCGACCATGCGAAGAGGCGAAATGAAATTCATTTGCGCGAACTGCGATAGGCGAATGAAATCCGACGGCGCAGCCGGACCAGGCGGGGGCAACATGTCGGTTGCCGCATTCTGTCCCGGCTGCGGCAACCGTTTCGTGCTCCTCGCGAATCCAGGTGAAACGATGCTGCTCAAGGCACTCAACGCAGGGCTCTCCGGCGGCCAGCTAATGTCTCAAATCATGGAGTCGTCCGAGGAGACGTTGACTCACGCCGTGGACCAGGCACCCGTCTCGGAAACGACTCCGGCAGGGGAGTGGAGGGACTTGGCGGAAGAGTGGATATCGGTTGAACCGGGCAAATTTGTCATGGGATCACTCGATTCGGAGCCAGGGCGCGACATAGACGAAAGCCCGGCCCACGATGTGACCATCAGCAGGGGGTACAATCTCGGCAAGTACCCGATATCTCGGGGCCAGTGGGAAGAGACCATGGGGACTGCTCCCTGGCAGGGACAAACCCGTGCTACTTCCACTCCAACCATTCCTGCCACCTTCATCTCCTGGAAAGACGTACACGAGTTCATAGCACGCCTGAACGACTCTGATGGCGACTGGCAGTACCGCCTGCCGAGCGAAGCGGAATGGGAGTACGCTGCCCGTGCTGGGACGAACTCGATGTGGTCTTTCGGCGAGGACCGCCATGCACTGGGGGACCATGCGTGGTATGTCGATAGCGAAGCAGATGCGCCTGATCAAACACCTCGCGAGATCGGTACGAAGCTGCCAAACCCCTGGGGTCTGCACGACATGCACGGCAACGTGTGGGAGTGGTGCCAGGACATCTACGGAGAGAACTACTATGCCGAGTCGCCGGCAGTCGATCCTCAGGGACCAGACGATGCGCCGGGCTCATCTCGCGTGATCAGAGGCGGCTATTTCCGGTACTTCACCCGCCATTCGAGGTCGGCTTCCAGAAATACGCGCCGACCCGATGAGCGCCAGCGAGCCATTGGCGTCCGCCTGGTAAGAGTCCCCGGCCGGTAGGCCAGGCGCGTGCAATTCGGCCAAGATTTACAGCGTCGTTTGAATTGCACTATTGTGTATGCGCCAAAATTCCTCGAATGCGTATGTAGACGTCAACCGGGGGCAACTTGAAAAAATCTATCGTTGGTCTGGCAGTTCTAGGTCTACTGCTCCTTGCGTGCGACGCGGATACACAACAACCAGTCGCCACATCCCTGCCAGAGGCGACGTTGGATTTCGAGACATGCCAGGGATTTCTGGACGAGCCCGGATCCGATCTGGTCTCAAAAACCCAGGAGCTCACAGAACCGGCCAAGAACGACAACCCAGCGATCGAAACCATGTGCCAGGTCTCTCACCAGAACTCTGACTCCTCCAAAGCCATGACCCTGGCCGTCACCAAATTCGACTCGATTGCAGCTGTCGACGCGCATTACGATTTGGTTCGGGGCAGTCTGCAGACGGATGATGCGGTGGACTTCACAGAGGGCGTCAATGGCCCTCGGTCGTTCCAGGCCGTGGTCGATGGCGCTGGCGTAGGCAGCTTTGTTGTGGCCCAGAAGGAGCTGATCGTCATTTCATTGCATACGGCAATGCCCTCCGGGGAGACGCCACTCTTTGATCCGGCAGAGCTAGTGGAGTTCGCCAAAGGGGTCACCGCTAGATTGCCCTAGGCGGGACCCTCGTTTCGCCACCATCGCAGTTCGTTGCTCCCCCGCTCGGCGGACGCCACAATATCAAGCAGGCCATTGCCGGTGAGGTCTGCCAGAATAACCTGGCGCACGTTGGGCCATCCCTCTTTCAGGACCTGCGATCTCCACGGTCCTCGCGGATCGCCGTCGTGTTTGAACACAACCACTCGGCCCTCCTTGTTGGACCCCGCTGTCACCACGACCTCGACCTGCCCGTCACCGTCGATGTCGGCTGCGACAGCCTCGAACGCCATGGGAAAGTTATCGGCGATGATGTGCTTCTTCCACGGACCAGCTTCAGGGCTTCCGTCGTTTTCGTACCACACGACCTGATTCAAGCCCTTACCGCCCGATTCGCGATGGCCGGCGATTCGAGGCGAGGAGCCGACAACCAGGCTCGGGTCGAAATCCCACAGCGTGATAACGACATCGAGATCGCCATCGCCATCCATGTCCACCGCGTGACCGTGCCACGGGCCAGGCGCTGTGTCGATGACGTGCTTTTCCCATAGATCGTCGCCCTCGCCGCCGAGGTTCTTGTACCAAATTATCTCGCCTCCGACTCGCGCCCCCGCCAACAGATCTGGACGCCCATCCCCGTTGAAATCTGCAGCCTCAATAGTGCGCGATTCGTCGGCTCCTTCCTCGATCACGTGCTTGTTCCAGGACTCGCCGTGATTTTCGAACCATGCAAACGAGTTACCGATTCGCCAGTCCGAGGCCGCCACATCCAGGCTGCCGTTGCCGGTAAGGTCTGCGACCGTAACGTCATATGCCCCGGGCAGTTCGCCCTCCGTGATGTACCTGTAGCTCCACGAGGAACTGTCGCGCGGGTCGCCCTCATACGCAAAATAGAGGAGACAGCCGTTGATGTTGTCTACGAAAACGATCTCAGGTTTGCCATCGCCGTTGATGTCGGCGACGGCGTGCCGCTCCAGCCATTGGCCTACGCGGTTCTGGATCGTGTGTCGTGTAAACGAGCCGTTGCCGTCATTCTCGAACCAGTAGAGGCCTACATTGGTGTCCGGTACCACGAGGTCCAGGCTGCCGTTGCCCGTAAGGTCAACGGCAGATATCGCGTAGCAGTAGGCGAACCCGTCCTCAATGAGGTGTTCGCTGAACCGGATCATGTCAGCCATTTTGCTTCGCCTCCCTCTGGTGCGCGGGATGCATGAACCCGTTCCTGTTCCTGGCGAAGTATGCGTCCATTCCACCGAAGTAGGTCTGTTCCCACCATTCCGGACTGAATAGAGACTGGCCGGTCGGCAGCTCCGAGTGCGTCACAGTGATGGTTGCTCCGTCATCGTGGGCGTTGGCTATCGCACCCTCCCCCATGAGCGTAGACAGCACAATTTCCACGCGAGATTCGAAAGACGCGACTACGGATGTCGTGACTGTCCAGACCTGGACAATCCGATGGTACGGCTCTATCTGTGTATTGGTGCCCGTAATTAGCCCGTCGAGCGAGTTGATATCCCCACCGACCGCGGTGTCCAGGGTGGCGGCTCGGTCCGTCATGTCACTGTGCTCTCGACTGTCGAGCCAAGCCTCGAACAACCGCTTCGGCGTAGCCCGGATCACTCGACTGAGAGTGTAGGAATCCGACAACGTTCCCTCCCTATTGCGTCCACGCTCGAGTGGATATGCGCTGGCCTCAAGATCAGTCTGGAGCATGATCTCACATGGCCGCGCATTCTAACCACCCTGTGAATACGCCGAGCATCGTTTCTTATGTATTATCACCATCATGTATCTCACGATACCTATCGAGTAATAGTCTTTCGCCTGCGTGTTGAGCTGCATTTAATCTACTTAGTTCTAAATTAAAATCTTCAGACAATACAAAACTTTCATCTTCAAGTTGTAGTCTATTTACATCTGGATTTCCTATTGGATTATTTCCAAAACTATCTTGAATTAAAATAAATGCATCAAATCTATCTGTTCCATCTAATACTAAATTACTACCCCCATTCAGTACGATTGGTATATGTGAATGAGTATCAACTCTATTTGACATACCAGAAAAGTTTGCAGAATAATAGAATAGTGTAGGAGAAGTATCTGCTACAACAATTTGTATGAACGCACCAGATGTTCCAATTTCAATATTAGCTGCAGAAGTTGTAATCCCAGTTGTGTATTCAAGTCCTCCTAAATGAGTTCCACCAAATGTTTCAGAAAATTTAAGTTGGAAGTTAGAAATCGCAGTAACATTATACAATGATTCATGAGACAAATCAAATTTAACTGTATCACCTTCAA
>CAJWER010000212.1 GCA_913030785.1 uncultured Chloroflexota bacterium
GCACCGCCCTCACCGACCGGACCCACCAGGCAATCGAGCACCTGCTCGGGCCGGCCGGCACAGTCGAGTTGATCGTGATCATCGGCTACTACTCCATGCTGGCCCGCGTCATCGAGACGCTGGACATTGAGCTGGACGAGGGTGTCGCCAGTACCTGGTGAGGAACACCAACGACGGAGTAACCGAATGAACGACAAGCTAGACAGGCTGGAGTTGGTGCGCAGTGCATGGGATGCCTACCATCCCGACTACATGGGCTTCCATCTGCAAGCAAACCCCGATTTCCACAAGGATTTCGCGGAGGGAGCCGTGATATTGAACCCCATGGTGACCGAAATCGTGGGAGACGTTGGCGGACAGAAACTGCTGGACATCTGCTGCGCCTGTGACGCGACACAGGTCTTTTCCTGGGCGAACCTGGGCGCCGATGTGACGGCCTACGATATCAGCCCCGTAGTCATCGAGATCGCACGAGAGAACGCGGAGCTCATCGGTCTGTCGGTGACCTTTGAGGTCACCGACGCCCAGACCCTGGATCCGATCGCGTAGGAGAGCTTCGACATCGTGTATGCCAGCTACCTAATGTGGTTTGAGGATGTCCGCCTGGCCTGCGAGAACTGGTACCGGGTGCTTCGTCCGGGCGGGAAGCTGCTGATAAATGCGTGGCATCCCGTGACGTATTGTTTGGAAGACATAGATGGGCGCATTGTCCCTCAGCGGAACTACAACGATCTAGCTCCTGACCACAGGGAATTCGACGGAACCAACATTGACCGCCAGCATGGCGGGTGGGGCATAGCAAGCCAATCGTTGAGTTCCACCACAAACTGGCCGAGATCATGAACGCGGCCATTTCGGCGGGTTTCCGGCTGGAGAGGGTCGAAGAGCCTCAATGGGAAACAGAAGGGGCACTCGCCGACCTGCCGGGCGGGTTCACTTCGCTCTGGCGGAAGTAGTGGCTCCTACAACTTCAGCAGGCGCTGGAAGCGCGCGGCGCCGCGGGACGGCCCTACCACGGCCATATTTAGCTTTTCGGTGACCAGCAGCTCCCCGGCGACTCTCTTCAGGTCGTCAGCCGTTACGGCCTCGATGCTCTCAACCACCTCGTCGACCCCCAGGACGTTGCCCAGCAGCAGCTCCTGGCCGCCCATCCAACTCGACACGGACCTTGTGTCCTCCATCCGCAGCAGCATCGTCCCGGTACTCAGGCGCTTGGCCTTCTCCAGTTCCTCTTCCGGCACGCCCTCCCGCAGTCGCGCGACCTCGGACAAAATAGTCTCGACAGCCTCGTGAACGCGCTTCGGGTCCACTCCAGCGCCTATGGACAGTACTCCGCAGTCCAGGAAGTGGCCCGTTGCGCTATGGATATCATAAGCCAGCCCACGCTTCTCGCGCACCTCGACGAACAGACGGCTGCTCATCCCCTCCCCTAGCACCACGCTCAGCAGGTCGAGGACATAGCGGTCCGGGTGAGTACTCGACACGCCGGGCAGTGCGATCGTTAGGTGCGACTGCTCGGTCTTGCGAGTTTCCATCCCAAACTGTGGTGAGTCCTGCTCATTGATGAAAGGCGTCCAGCTCGGAATATCGACCGACACCCAGCCCTCGCACATCGACGCCACCTGCTCGACCACCTCGTCGTGGTCGACGTTGCCGGCCACGCTGACGACCATGTTCGCAGGAGAGTAGTACTGCTCCAGGTGACCCAACAAGGTCTCGCGGGTCATCGCCATGACCGAGTCCTTTGTCCCACCAATGTCGCGTCCCAAGGGATGGTCCGGCCACAGCATCTCATCAATGATGGCCTCGACCTTCTGGTTGGGGAAGTCGTTGATCATGTTCAGTTCTTCGACGACAACGAGCTGCTCCCGCTTCACCTCTTTCGGATCGACGAGCGAGTTGCGCACCATGTCGAATAGCAGGTCCAGTACGTCACCCATGTACTGTCGAGCTACCTTGCACCAGTACACCGTCAGCTCCTGCTCAGTGCCGGCGTTCATGTACCCGCCCACGCCCTCAACGGCGCCGCTGATCTGTTCAGGGGCAGGCCGACGCTCGGTGCCCTTGAACAGAAGATGCTCCACGACGTGGGATATGCCGGCCAGCTCCAACGGCTCGTACCTAGACCCCACGCCTGCGAATATGCTCACGCTCACGGAGCGCGCGTGAGGGATGGTGCTGGTGAGCACTCGCATCCCGCAGTCGAGGGTCGTCTTTCGGCTAAATTCGGATGTGTCTTTTGTTTCTGTGATCATCGTTCGATGATAGGATACGGCCTGGGCCCGGTCAAACAGATTGGTCCCTTGTAGTAATCCCGTGAGGAGGCCTGTGGTGGCATTCTTCTTTATACAGATGTCCGACACTCAGCTAGGCCTATTCGCCTCTATCAGCAAGCGGAGAGACTCATCGTCCACTCTTGAGGGATTTGAATACGAGACCGTACGCTACGAGAAAGCAATCTCGGCTGCCAATCGGCTCAAACCCGCCTTCGTCGTAATCACCGGTGACCTGGTCCAGGATCCTCACGATCAGGCGCAAGTTGACGAACTACGGCGCATCAGCGGTATGCTCCGTGACGACATCCCGCTTCGCCTTGCACCCGGAAACTGCGATGTCGGTATCACGCCGACACCGACGCTGCTGGCGCTGTATCGCAAACGGTTTGGGGACGACACCTACTCCTTCGACCACGAGGGCGTCCACTTCGTCGTCATAAACAGCGGGATCTGCTTCGACCCGTCTGAGGTCCCCGACGAGTGGGAGCGACTGCTGGACCTCCTGCGAGAGGATCTCGCCACGGCCCAGGGACGGGGTATCGCACGGACGGTGCTGTTCCTGCACCACCCACCCTTCGGCACGGACGCCTTGGAGTCCGATAGCTCGGCGGCAATACCTGGCGCACAACGCGGGCCGCTGCTGGAACTGCTGCGCTCGCACAATGTTGAAGCTGTGTTCGCCGGCCACTGGCACAAGAACGCCAGCGCCTTCGACGGACCGATGGAGGTGGTAATCTCCGGCCCGGTTGGCTATCCCCTCGGGGACGACCCATCTGGCATACGCATCGTCAGCGTCTACGACGACCGCGTCGAGCACCACTACTACGGTCTCGACGAGGTTCCGAGCGCCGTTGAGCTGTGATGACTGCAGGGGTTCCGTAGCTCCCACAGGCGCCCGTCGCCTTGATGTTTGGGCAGGCGCGGGGTAACATACCTTGCCGGGCTATAGTGGCCTCCGCCTGGAGCCGGAGCTAGCACCAGCCGCACCGGCCAATGGCTTGAATCGTAGCTGCGCCCAGGTCTTCGACCCCCCGGGCGCCGAGTATTTCAAGGGTAAGAAGAAATGGCAAACGGCGACTTCGAGATTAGACGATCAGTGCTTGTCGGCGATACCGCCGATGTGTACCTGCAACGCACCCTCACCATCCTCAGGAACGAGGGCATCAACCCCATCGTCACGATGGAGTTCGCTGCGGAGAGGGGCGGCGTCGTGTGCGGGCTCAACGAAGCTCGGACGCTGCTCAGCAGGATACTGCCGGAGACCGGCAGCGAGGTCTGGATCCTGGGCGAGGGCGAGTCTATCGACGCTGGCGAAGTGGTCCTGAGAGTCAAGGCTCCCTACGGGGCGCTTGGCCTGTACGAGACAGCCATTTGCGGCACACTGGCCCATTCCACGGGATGGGCTACCGCTGCCCGTGAGTGTGTCGACGCGGCCGGAAACACGCCGGTTGTCGCCCTGGGCGCCCGAAACGTGCACCCCAATGTCGCCGCTGAAATGGACTATGCCAGCGTTACCGGAGGCTGCGTCTCCTGCTCCACCATCCAGGGCGCTCGGCTGGCGGGCGTTACCCCCGCAGGCAACATGCCGCACCCTTTGAACCTGGTCATTGGCGATACTGTGGCGGCGATGCAAGCATTCGACCGGCACATGCCGCAAGAGGTGCCCCGCGTCGCCCTCGTCGATACGTTCAAGGACGAGGCCGAGGAGGCCCTGAACGTGGCGCGTAGTCTCCGAGAAAAGCTCCGGGGCATCAGGCTCGACACCCCGCCGGAGAGGGGTGGAGTGACACCCGATCTGGTCAAGGAGGTCCGGGCACGGCTTGATCTAGCGGGCTTCCGACACGTCGAGATCATGGTCAGCGGCGGCTTCACAGCGGATCGCATACGCGAGTTCGTGCAGAGCGGAGCGCCCGTCACTTCCTTCGGCGTAGGCAACTATATCGCCGCCGCGCAGCCCAACCCATTCGAGTCTGACATCCACGAGATCGACGGCCGCCCATTGGCAAAACGCGGCCGGATCCCAGGCATCAGCGCCAACCCCCGCCTAGACCGCGTAATGTAGGCACTGCAAGTGCTTTTTGGGGGCGGGGCGAGTGCTGGCCGAAAGCATCTACATTGGGTGCTAGGACGATGACCCCGCAACCAGCTAGACGCCCTGACCACGCCCTATGCGGTTCCCGACGGGCGTGAACCTCATTACTACCATCCCGCTTCCCATAAGTGCGCATAGGCGCTGCCCGTCGAACCTACTGCCAACCTTCACCCCACTAAGCGCGCGCAGCGCTCAGTTAGCGCTGCATTTCACGTCTTTGCAGTGAGCAATTTTTGAAGGATACGTGATCACGGGTAGGCCATCAGATCCAATCGCTATGGATGTTGGCCCTACCTGGGAAAAGTCATTGTCCACGATTGATATGGTGAAGGTGGAACAGGCGGCGTCATCGCAGTGGGCCACCTTCAGATCCTTGTTCGTACTGTCGCGGTAGCTGATGATTGGTAGGCCGTCAGACCCAATGGTGACAGAGGTGTGGCGACCTACAGAGCCCTCGGAATCAATCAATATCAATAATGCGCTTGAGCATACAGCGTTGTCGCAAAGCGCCAGCTTCAGGTCCTTGTTCGTGAGGTCCAAGAAGGTGGCCAGGTCCTGGGCGGAGATCCCGCCCTCGCTCCAGGCCGCCAGCGCCGCGTTCAGGCCCGGGAACTGGAGGTCGTCCCCGACCCCGACAGCAATGCCGCGGTGGTCAACCCGATGACCCGGAAAAAGGGCAACGCCCTCGACTTCAAGGGGCTCATGAAGCTGGCCGAGAAACATGCCGTGCGCTTCCTAAAGGTGATGTCGTGCAACAACATGAAGAACCCACTCGGGATGGGCCTTTGGGAAGGTGTGCCGCTGCGCAACGTCATCTGGTTGGCCAAGCCCACCGTGAACGTTCGACGAGTATTCTATTACGGCCACCACAACGAGGATCCCAAGCAAATGTTCCGCAGCTCGCTCCCCATCGGGCGGGCCCTCGAGGATCCGCCGGGCGACAACCCCATCATTCTTTGCTACAAGTTGAACGGTGAATGGCTCACGGGCAAACG
>CAJWER010000213.1 GCA_913030785.1 uncultured Chloroflexota bacterium
CCCAGATGGTAGTTGACCTCCGGCAAAGAAACCAGATCCGCAAAGCCTTGAGAAAGCTCTCTTTAGATGAAATTGTCTCCATGGCAGCCTTTCAGCAAGGCGACATTTTGGCGAGAGAGCATCCACGGCTTCGGAGCTTTCAGGTTGGTATCGAGACTTACGGAGCTGCCGTCGCAAGTGCTAGAACGGAGCTGCTTATCTCAAGAGATTCTCTGTACGCTGTGGAGGTCGCCATTGCCGCAGAGCCGCCCTCAGTTCGGTCCACACGTGCCATTGTTGATACTGAGTTATGGCGGCAAGCGGACGGAAGCAGGCTCTCCGAGTCCAAAGCGAAGATGCTCGACCAACTCAAGATCTATTCAGAAGACGCAAACCCGACGCTCGAAATTCTGCATGAAATCCGTGCCCGACACCGGATCGCGATTGGGATCGCAGAGAGCCGTCTGAGCCAGGGACTTTCCGCCATAGCGGCGATGAAGGACTCTGTGGCACGCATTCATCCCAAGATCTCCGGAGCCATTCAGGATCACAAAGAAATGGCGGACCATTTCGAGCAATCTCATGAGGAGTGGAACAATCAATTACTCGTTGTTCAGGGCACAATCGATGAATTTCGTCGCATTTACGAGAGTGCTAAGCAAGCGATGAGCCGATTGGGCCCCAGTGTCGAGTCTCTAAAAATTGAACTTGTGGACCTTGAGGTCCGCCTTGAGAAATTACGCGTCAGGTCGCTCCAGTTACAACGGTTGCATCTGGAGCGTCAACGTCTCGTGCGAGACCATGAAACCCTGGCAGGCATATATGACCGGCTGGCCAAGCTGACGGAGGAGGCCAGGATTGCTGCACAGATCGCCTCGGGAAACCTTCGAGTCATCACCCTTGCCAAGACTCCCGTAGGGCAACGTGCAGAGAATAAGCGCAACCCTCTTCTCGCCGGCGCCATCGGCCTGATCCTGTCTGCCTTTGTCGCGTTCTTTTTGGAGTATGTCCGCAAGGCGCGAGCAATACGTCGAGCTGACTAGGGTTGGCGTTGTATGCACACGCACAAGCTGCTGACCCGCAAAGTCTTGCTCACCCACCGTTCCAAGTGGAGGCAGGAGGGGAAATCCCTCGTGTTTACCAACGGGTGTTTCGACTTGCTGCACCGTGGCCACGTCGAATACCTGCAACAGGCGCGCGGTCTGGGTGACCTTCTCGTTGTCGGACTCAACAGCAACGACAGCGTCCGGCGGCTTAAGGGGCGCGATCGCCCTGTCGTTGCCGAAGCGGATCGCGCCGCGGCCCAGTTGGACTTTCCTGCTGGTGTGTTCGTCGATGCGGCGGGCAATCTCTTCATTGCCGAAGTCAACAATAATCGCATTCGCAAGGTAGCTCCGGCTATCACGGCCGTGGTGGAGGTGCGCGATGAGTGGCTGCCGCAGTCCTTCACTCTGTCCCAGAACTACCCCAACCCCTTCAACCCCCAAACCACCCTCCGCTTCGACCTGCCCCGGTCTGAGGAGATCGACCTGGCGGTCTACAACCTCACCGGCCAGAAGGTGGCTACCCTTGCCCACGGGTTACGGGAAGCAGGCGCGTATACCCTCCGGTGGGATGGACGGGACGACGACGGGAGGGCGCTGGCGTCGGGGGTTTATCTGTACCGCCTGACGGCCGGCGATCGAGCTGCAACGCGGAAGCTTCTGCTACTCCGCTGAACAGCCTCAATACGGAACGATTCAGAGCCGTTCCGGCATATCTTGAACGCCAAAGTTTCGGCGAGTTGGATCAGTATTTCTAATACTCCGCCACGCTGGCATACTCCCAGTACACGGCGTTAGCGATACTTTGAATTATCCGGGAGAGGACCAAGCCGAACGGTTTCCGCACCACTACATGTTGGGAGGCGCGCATAAACGGTCTTGCCCAGGCGGGGTACAGTGTCCACCCTGGTAGACCACGGGATCAACCAACTGTTTGTATTTCGTCTCTAGCTCGCTCCAGTGTCTCCGTCGCGATCCTCTTGCTTTGTCGGCTCGCATGGTAATAGCGTTGGGTCGTCGACAAGTTTCGATGCCCCATTTGTTCCTGTAACACGAAGGCAGGTACGCCGGCGTCGGCTGACTGAGTGCAAAAGGAATGCCGTAGCATGTGAAGGGTCACGTGCCCGACGCCCGACGCCTGCCCAGCACGAAGCAATCCCTTCCGCACATTGTC
This sequence comes from uncultured Chloroflexota bacterium, assembly GCA_913030785.1. Lineage (GTDB taxonomy): Bacteria > Chloroflexota > Dehalococcoidia > Lucifugimonadales > CAJWER01 > CAJWER01. The sequence continues at coordinate 2,197 of CAJWER010000213.1, forward strand.
GAACGGCCTGTTTGAGGCAATAGGACTTGCGAAGACTGGTTGATCTTCGAGGCCAACAGCCAGCAACCGTGTCCTTCCCATAGTTCTCGATTGTTGCCGCTGAAACATCTCCTTCAGATGCTCGAACAGGCGATCCGAAAGAGTGATTTCGAGAGCCTTCTTGCTCTTTGATGTGGGAAGCCGGATCAAACGTTCGCCCCAGTCTACGTGAGACCACTGCAGCTGCTGCAGGCTTCCTCTTCGTAGTCCAGTGTCCGCTGCACACAGGCCCACATCGTAGGCCAACCCTCCCAGTCTCTTGAGATAGGCGAGGAAGCACTCAAGCTCGTCTACCGATAGCGATACGGTTGCCTTCCTGCGACCGTCCTGCTCCTCCCTTCCAACGATCTTGACCGACGCGGTGGGGTTGACTGCGATGCCGAGGGCCTCCCCTGCCCATCGATAGACCGACTTCACGAAGGCGAGTTCTCGGTTCCTGGTGGCCAATGAGATACCGTCGCGATCTTGTCGTGCGTTCAGCCAGGACTCAATGGCAGATGGTGTGACCGCGCCAACGTAGTCGTAGGCGAACGGGGACTTCGTCATGCGTCGCAGAATGCTGGCATACCCGGTGGCGGTGCTCGTGGTGTAGTCGACGCCTCCCGTGCGCTCTGCGGTTCGTGCAACGTGCTCCACAAACTGGCCGGCCACGTCCACAAAGCGCAGGAGCTTCCGATCCGTTCGTGGGGCCCAGCTGAGGTGCTCGATCGTGTCGGATAGCGCCCGCGCCTTCTGTCGAGCCGATTCCTTCGTCGTCACCTTGAGGGACTCACGGTGGCGGCGCCCTCCTTCATCGGTCCAGCGGAAGTGCCACCACACACCTCGTTTCTCGATCACTCCACATCCAATTGGTTCCCGTGTAACAACTCGTGGCATCGGGCGGCTCCGGTAGTCAGAATTTGATCATGTTCTACCCCAAGAAATCCACAATCAAGTGAGCCATGTCAAGCCATTTACATTGGACCAATTTTGGACCAGAACGACCGTTTCCACCCCTTGCCGGGCCTTGCCGCGTGGTGCCGGCAAGTGCCTGCCAAAGTGGACCTAAGTATTTTTGTTTATTGGAAGTTGGAAGTGCTCAACCAACGGAATAAACTGGGGTTACGCGGACGTGGGTCGAGGACTGAAAATCCCCGTGTCCGCGGTTCAATTCCGCGAGGAGCCACCATTTTTATCTGTAGCATAAACAGGCACTTGGGCTTATCGTCCTCGGTGCCTGTTTCTGTTTGATTTCGGTTCATTAGCCCGCTTTTAGCCCGTCTTGGGTCGGAGGACCTTTCGCGATTGCTTCAGAGCCTCCAGATCCGCCGGATCGAAAAGCGTCCGCGACCCGATCTTGACTACCGCTAATTCACCATTCTCCATCAGTCCGCGCAAGGTACGTTCACAGATTCCAAGACTCCAGGTCGCCTCACTGTATGTCATCAGCAGCTTTGGGACGACGCGATCGCATGGACGGATCTCGTCCGTTGCTTCTGTGGACTGATGATCAGATTCCCTTGTCATTGTCTTGCCGCTACCGCAGTCCCGTCGTGAACGAGTGTCCACAGCGCGGACACCGCACCAGATGCGACTCTTGGACATCGTCCAAGTCTGTTCCAGATCGCATAGCACTGCTCCGATCCGTCTTACCGAGTTTCCGACTCAGATAGAGACCCAGACCAGGCGACATGCCGGATAGTTTTCGCATCTGACGTTCATGAATGTCCCCTGCAAGCCGGATGTGATCATCGGCGATGTCGTACCGAAACGCACTGAAGTCCGGACCGAGCGGAACGCGCCTTGCAGGCAATAGACCGGACTTAATCCAGCGCCGGACCGTCCTGGCGCTGCGTTGAGTGCGTTCTGCGTACTGATCGATCGTCATAGTGCGGTCCTATCAGGCTTGTACTTCGTCGTACGGGCTTCTACCGGCTCCAGTTTCGCACGAGCTCGTTCTGGTCGTCTTCTGGCGGGAAGCATCTGTTATAGGGCATTGCTTCGTCAACGCGAGAGCAAGGGCTGCGGGATGCCATAGCCGTTACGTTCAACTGAACGGGCGTTGACGGCCTGCACAATCCGATGTAGTAAATTTCCTTAGCCCTTTTAGTCCACCAGCGAGCCATCCCCCAATTCCTGGCTGCAATTAACTCTCATGAACCCTTACACGAGGAGCCACCATACCATGAAACTAATCACAGCCATAGCCGCACTCGCGCTCGTCGCTGGGAGCGTGGACGTTGACGCCCAGAAGAGAGGCGATGCCAGCAAGACGCCCGGTGGTGGAAAGAAGCCGGGGGCGCATCAGAAGGCACCTGAAGGAGCCGAGGAAGGCACGCCGCAAATCGCTCCTGCTGCCCGCCTTGCCATGGGCACCTTTAACCCATTGGACACCGAGGAGTGCGGTGACTTGGCCGAGGAAGCCAAGAATGGTGATGAGGTGGCCTTGGAGGCGTTGATTGCCGCTAACGTTGAAGCGTTGGAGGAGGTTATAGGGGGTTTGCAGGACAAGGAGACCTTGAAGTGGGTTCAGTTTGGGATGGTTTTGGCCACAGGATGGAATCAAATGACTCCAGAGGCCAAGGCTAAATGGGGAGAGGGCGGCCACCGAGCTTCTTCGGAGCAAACCCCACAACGGGGAATTCGCATGGTATCTGAGGCTCTTCAAGAGCCTCGATTTGAGATGCGTGACTGGTCGGGCGGAACCGCCAGTGAGGCTGGGGCCAATGCCGCCCAATTTCGCCCTACGGACGCTTGGGCTGGGGTTGTCGATGCCACAGTAGAACAGTTGGAAAATCAGCTTGGCTTCTGGAACGATATGCAGCACCTTTTTTCGGACGCCAACCGATTGACAGACGGACACGGGTCCGTTGGTGGCACTTACAATATTTCAGGCCTCAGTTTCTGCGGTGATCAAGAGAGTTTTTTGGATCCCTTGGACATCCAGTTTTGATACATACCCCCAACAATTAGATCGTGGTCTACGGCTGGTATCGGCGGCAGGCAAAACTGATTGGAGGTTTGAGCTCTTCGATGCCCCGACCGATGTAGTGACAAGGTCGTGGTCGTCGCTGAAGGTGAGATAGACTGCGCTATAGAGCTCCCCACAGAGAATACTTTAACTGATACCGCACAATGC
>CAJWER010000214.1 GCA_913030785.1 uncultured Chloroflexota bacterium
GGGACGACCGGTACGCCTGCGACCCCGACATCGACACCGACGGCATCCCCAACGACGTAGATAATTGCCCCAGCGACGCCAACACCGAACAAACGGACCAGGATGGCGACACCGTCGGCAACCCCTGTGATCCCGACCTGGACGGTGACCAGGTTTGCGATACCCCGGGCTTGAGCACCGGATGCAGCATTGTGGGCCCCGACAACTGCATCTTCGTGGCCAACCCCGGCCAACAAAATAATGAATCGGACCTCTTCGGGGATGAGTATCAGCGCTATGTGCAGGGGCGCATCCGCGCCGCCTTCGAGGTCCTGCAGCGGGTGCACGCCGCGTACCAACCGGGGGCCTTCGCGGACGTTCCGCCCGTCCCCGTAGATCGGGAGGGGCTGGTCGGCCTGGGCGTTGGTGATCAGCAACGGGATCAGCTTCTCCGGATGCTGATACGGCCCGTAGTTATTTGACGATCTCGTGATAACCACATCCTGGCGGTAAGAACGAAATGCCGCCAGGACCATCAGATCGGCCGCCGCCTTGCTCGCCGCATACGGAGAGGTCGGGTCGAGACGCATGTCTTCCCTGAACTTCAGGGCGTCGTCGTCCAGGCTGCCATAGACCTCGTCGGTGGATATTTGCAGAACGCGGCTCTCGTATCGACGTCCCAGCTCAAGAACCACCTGCGTGCCCATGACATTGGTCCGGGCGAAATTGACACCGGTCTCCAGACTTCGATCAACGTGGGACTCGGCTGCGCAGTTGATCACCGCCCATGGGGAGTGAATTTGGAACACCGATTCCATGCCGGCGTACTCGGTGATGTCCTGTTCGACAAACGTGTACCGTGGGTTCGATTCAACGTTGACAAGGCTGGCGGGATTACTCGCGTATGTCAGTGAGTCGACGTTCACAATCCGCCATTCATCGCGCTGAGCCAGGAGGAGTCTGACAAGGTTGCTGCCGACGAATCCGCATCCGCCCGTGACAAGCACCGTCCTGATATTCTGCTCAGGCAGCGTAGACTCCTTTATAGTGGCGCAATGACAGTCTTCACGTAGGGATTAATAACGTTATCCACCAGAATCATCGCCTTAATTTGCGACAGGGATGCCCACACAAACGAGCCTGGATCGTAGTCGAGAGAGGTCTGCGACCAATCGACCAGCCATATCTGATTGCGATTGGACTTGCGCCAGAACCGGCTGCCTTCTTCGTTGTGCAGCGATTCATAGACGAGTCGCGATGGCACTTCGCCCAGTACGACCTCGGTGAAGGGCGGCCGCTTTCCCTTGTGGGCGCGATTCAGATTGCTCCAGCTGGCCTGCACGGTCGGGGAGAGCTGAAAAACTCCGATGTTGCCGGGCTCCGCTTTGGCATTCAACAGGAACAGAATCTCTGGCCCTTCCTGCTTCGCGATCAGGGCCAGAACCCCACCCTCTTTCTGTGTGAATATGGGCTGGTCCCAGGAGCTCACCTCTCTCAATCCCCCGCCGGAGGCCACCCTTACCCCCTGGATAGAGAAGAACGCCCCCGAATCACTGTGTACGTCTCCTGTGCGCTCCTCCACGTGCCACGACGCTAGATCAGACAGGCCAACCAGGTGAGCCTCAAACGCCGGGGCCTTTCGCTTCTGATCGAGCCACGCCAGGACCGACGAGGGGTCGCGCACCTCGACGTCCTTGCTTTGCCGCAAAAGATCACGGAACCACTCTATGTCGTTAGATCCCTGCGTCATGGCGGTGTGACCCTAGGAGAGTATCTCCACCAACGCGCGGCAAACCGCGTCTTGCTCCTCATCGCTCATGGTCGGGTAGATCGGCAAAGAGAATATCTTCTTCGCCAGCGCCTCAGTTATGGGCAGGTCACCCTCAACATAGCCAAGGTCGGCGTATCCAGGCATCGTGTGGATCGGGAATGGATAGTTGATATTGACATAGATGTCCCGCACCTTTAGTTCTTCGATGATCCGGTCTCTTTCAGAGTGCCTGACGACATAAAGGTGGTAGGAGTGATAGTTTCCCTCGCCCTCCAGGGGCAGAACCAGCCCAAGACCGGCGAGTTGTCGCTCGTAGTTTCGGGCAATCTGGCGGCGGCGGTCCAGCCAGCCGTCAAGGAACTCGAGCTTGTGCAGCAGTATTGCGGCTTGCACGGTATCGAGTCGGGAGTTGTAGCCGTGCTCCTCGGAGTAGTAGGCGCCCTGCATCCCGTACGTCCGCAGCCGACGGGCCCGGTCTGCGAGCTCGTCGCTGTCTCTCACGACCACCATTCCTCCATCACCGTAAGCGCCTAGGTTCTTGGTCGGGTAGAACGAGAAGGCGGAGATGTCGCTCAAAGAGCCGCATTTTCGATTCTTGTAGCGAGCCCCGGCGCTCTGGGCGCAATCCTCCAGTACCTTGAGGCCGTGCGTCTCTGCAAAGTCGTTGACCGTATCCATATCTACGCACTGGCCGTAAAGGTGTACCGGCAGGATACACTTGGTCCGAGACGACACCGCGTTCTCCAAGTGGCCTGTGTCCATCAGATATGTCTCCGGATCAACGTCCACGAACCGTGGGGTCGCACCTGCAGTAACGATCGCGGAAACTGTCGGTACGGCTGTGTTGGCGACGGTGATAACCTCATCTCCCGGGCCGATGCCCAGGGCTTTCAACGCGATCAACAGCGCGTCCGTGCCGCTGTTTACCCCCACACCGTGACAAGCATTCGAGTATTTGGCGAAGGCCCTCTCGAGGGCATCGACGCTCTCACCCAAAATGAGGCGTCCGGAGCTGAACACCTTGTCCACAGCCGCGAGGATGCTTTCACGGTGCTGCTCATACTCTTTCCTGTAGTCCCAGACCTGGACTCTCAATACTTGCTGCTCCTGCGGGTGTCTGATTCATCCCTCATCCACGGCCTCCATTGGCCTGCTGCGACCAGGTTCACCGTCACTGGGGTCCACGAGACGGCGGGACTTCGCGCTGGTTTGCCTCATCCGCGAGTTGGTCATGCTGGCCGTCTGCGACACTACGAACGACAAACTGCGGCTTGCCATTGATGTTGAGCAGGACACGTCCCACATACTCGCCAATCAATCCCACGACGATCAGCATGGTGCTAGACAGGAATATCATCGCCGTCATCAGCATCAGGAAACCAGCGGGCAGCCCAGATGGACTAAAGCGCTCGTAGACCAACAACGCGACGACAGCAATGCCCACAGCGAATCCCAGTAGCCCCAGAAGGAACGCTACCCTGAGGGGCACCACGGAAAAATTGGTGAAGGCATTCAACCATAGCGACAAAAGGCGGATAAGAGTGTAGGAACTCTTGCCGACACGTCTATCGTGATGGGGTACAACCACGCTACCTAGCTTGCCGACGCACTGTAGAAGAAGTCCATCGATGTAGGGGAAGGGACCCTGGTACCGGAGTATCTGATCGACAGCGAATCGCGACATGATCTTGAAGCTCGACAGATAGAGCCCGTAGGGCTTGCCAAGAAGAAAAGTGGCGACCAAGTTGTTGACCCAACTACCCAGGTTGCGCCATATTCTATGTCTCTTGTCCTCGTATTTGGAATACACGACGTCATACTCTTCTCCACGTATTTCTTGGAGAAGGGGGGCAACAGCCTCCGGCGGATTTTGGAAATCGTCATCCATCACGAGAACGTAATCACCCCGGGTGTGTGCTAGGCCCGCCATCGTCGCATTGTGCTCCCCGAAGTTTCTGGCTAGTTGAACGAATACGACCTTGCCATTGAAACGCTGCGCCAGTCCAGCACAGATCTTTGCACTGTTGTCACGACTAGAGTCGTCCACCACCACGACTTCTAAGCCTTCGTCCGAGTGCAGTTCGAACAGCCGGTCCACGAGGTGCCCGATTGTCTCCTCGGAGTTGTATACGGGAATTACTATACTCAGTAGCAACTCGTCACCTTGCCCCTTTCACAAGCAATGAAAACACCGAGCCCCCTGCGGGAAATTTGACACCGAACCGAGTCAACCTGTTCTCAAGGGCCAGTACGACGCCAAACAAATAGTTGATAGGTAGTGACGGCGGATTTACGGCCGAATTCGATTTCGTACGCCCATTTGATCTCTGCATGAGGCGTCTAGCCAGCATGAGCGGGAATAGCAAGGAATTTCTGTACTGACACCTTAAAATGTCAAATCCAGCAGCTTTTGCCTTTTCTCGAAACCCTCCGGTGGTGTACCGATGTGCCGTATGCACCGCCAGGTCATGACGCGAGCGTAGCCATTCATAGGCAGGAACATTGACAACGGCGATCCCGTCGGGTTTAAGTACTCTGACCATCTCGTTTAGAGCCGATTTCTCGTCGACGCCATCATGGTAGATAACGTCGAGGGAGGTGATCGCATCGATGCTAGAGTCTGAGACGGGAAGAGCGTTGACGGAACCGTATACTATTGATCCACCTACCTTTTCTCTCGCATACGCAACCGCTAGGGGACTCGCATCAATGCCGATGATTCGCGCGGACGGGAAGCGCCGCTCAAGCGTCACGAGGGTGCCGCCGGTTCCGCAGCCAGCGTCCAATATGGTCACATCACCAGAAACGCGGCTTTCAAGCTCAGCGACAACACGATCCCTCAGACCCCTGTACCACCAGTGATCCGATTCGACGCGGGCCATGACTGAGTATTCTTCAGCATCCACGGCGTGCTCTGACACAAAGAACTAGTGGCATCATGGTGGACTGCCGTCCGGCACAAGAGCTGATCGGTTCCACTAGGATTTTGCGGCCAGGAGGTAAATTCCCGTGGCAATCAATGCCAGGGCCGCGATCTGTGCTCGTCCAAAAGGCTCTCCCCAGATCAAATGAGCCACGACTGCGACGATGATGTAACTGCTTGACACACTGGGAAATGCCACCGAAAGCGGGATGTGTCGAATGGCAATGATATAGAACAGGGCGGCGAAACCGTACGCAACTAGGCCTCCCACCACGTACGGTTCGACAATCATCGCCTGGAGCGGTCCCGACTTGGTCGCGCCTTCCTTTAAACTGATCTGCGCCACAGCGCCGATTGCCACCGCTAGCGCCAGACTTACATAGGACCAGATCAACTGATACTCCCTTGAATCGATAATGATCGAGTTGCATTATGCACACACAGCACCCGATCCGTGAACGGCAGTGCAATAACGAGGTTCAATCGAATTAAGTTAGCCAGATCGGTCCTACCGGCTCGCCAGTGACGCCACCACAGACGCCACGTTTTCGGGTGTAATAGAGTACTTCTCCATCAGACTGGCCTGGGAGCCGTACTCATCGGGGAAAAGGTCTGGGAGACCGATTCGCTTGAAACGTTTGGCAGTGTCGAAATTGGC
>CAJWER010000215.1 GCA_913030785.1 uncultured Chloroflexota bacterium
CAGAGAGCCCCACGGCTTCAGCGAGCGAGCCCACATCCTGGACGCAACCCGCCGCACCGTGGCATGGTTCTCCGAGCGGCTGTAGGCGCGCGGGAGACCGACTAGCCATGTTACCCTGAGCGGACGCGAAGGGTCTGGGGATGTGGGGTTGTCTCCATCGATAAACAAGGGCGTGGTCCCCACCCCAGATACTTCGTCGGGAACCTCCTCAGCATGACATCGGACCGGAAATCCATACGCAGGTAGAGCAGAATGTCAGATCAAACCAAACTAGCGGCCTTCGATTTGGACGGTATGCTCCTGCATGACGACACGGTCTTCGAGGCACTGGCGAGGCCCCTAGGGCGTCTTGACCTAGTTCGAGAGTTCGAGAGACTTCGTGTGACGGACATCGACAAAATCAAGGTCGCTCATGAGAAGGTGGCTGGGTGGTACGAGGCCTCCGCACTCCCCGAACTGCACTCGTCTTTCGCATCGATATGACTCGCCCCCGGTGCCCATGAAGGTCTGAGTCTACTGAAGCGTCATGGCTTCAAGATAGCCATTATCTCGATAACTTGGGAGTTCGCGGTCGAGTGGTTCGCTTATCAATTCGACGCCGACTATTTCGTCGGGACGCGCCTGTCACCCGACAGCGACATCACCGACTTATGGCCAAGCGACAAGCCGATGTGGCTGAGGAGTCTGGCGGACACACTGGGTACACCTATGTATGACGTCGCGGCGGTCGGCGACTTCAGTGGCGATCTCGACACGCTGCGATCCGTCGGGCATCCCTACTGGGTGGGCAGTCATCTCCCGGCCGGCTTGACCGCCGCCCACCATCCCTACGGAGACATCGAGCGCATTGCTCAGGACATCGTGGCCGTCGCTGGTGGGTAAGTGCATCCTGCCCCTTCTGGGGCGAGCGACTGAAGTAGTTGGGTCATGATGTTCTGTGTTTCCTTTCCCGGCTTCATTGACACCCCCGATGACTCGCCGCTATCATCGGCCCCGGTGGCGCAAAGCCTCACGGAGGTCCACCCCTTGGCGGCACATGGCTTGGACATCGAAGCGATAAATTCAGCCCTGGCGGGACGGGTCGTAGGCAGTCAAGTCCTCTGGTACGACTCCATATCGTCGACGATGGACGAGGCGCGTCGTCTCGCAGACGAGGGACGCGCCGAAGGGCTTGTCGTAGTGGCCGGCGAGCAAACCGCAGGACGAGGTAGGTTCGGCCGTCGGTGGATGTCGCCCGTTGGTAGCTCCCTGCTGTTCTCGGTTCTACTCAAGCCCGAGTTGCGCCAACTACCCTACGTCAACATGGCGGCCACCCTGGCAATCGCGGACGCAGTTGCGGCGCACGTCCGGACCGCACCAACCATCAAGTGGCCCAACGACGTACGGATCGGCGGCCTCAAAGTCTCAGGCATCCTGATCGAGACCGACTCCGGCGTCGGGAAACTCCGCTACGCCCTCGTGGGCATCGGGATCAACGTGGACCTGGACGTTTCCGTTCACCCCGAGATAGCGCAGACAGCCACCAGCGTCAACAGCGAGGCAAAAGCACCCGTAGACAGCACGGCGCTGCTGCTTGACGTGCTTACCAGTATGGATGACATGTACGCCTCGGTCAGAACGGGCTTTTCGTTGACCGACGAATGGGCAAGCCGACTGGAAACCCTCGGCAAACCAGTACAGGTGTCCTGGGGCCACAGGGTGTTCGAAGGAATCGCTCGCGAGGTAGATGAGCGCGGCAACCTGATTGTCGAGCGCGACGATGGCACAACCGTCACTGTCGCCGGAGGCGAGGTCACCCTCCGGGTCTGACCAGACAGTGTGCTCTGCCAAGGATTCCACCCAGGAGCCTGGAGCATCACCATGACCCCACATGGCTTTGCGCCGATCGACGTACCCCTCGTTCGACATCTGATCGCTGATTAGTTCCCCAAATGGGCTCACCTTCCGATAACTCCGGTGAACACACCTGGCCACGACAATAAAACCTTCCGTCTCGGTTTCGACATGAGCCTCCGAATTCCGAGCGCACACCGGTACGCCCAACACGTTGAAACGGAGCGGTTCTGGCTACCTAGACTCGCTCCTCACCTACCATTGCCCATTCCCATGCCCATGGCGATTGGCAAATCGGCGCATGGCTACCCGTGGCTCTGGTTGGTCAACCGGTGGCTCGATGGTGAGAATGCGATCATCGAACGAATCGACGACCTGAGTCTGTTTGCGCGCGGCCTCGCCAATTTTCTGAATAGACTGCGGAGTATTGGCACGACCGAGGCGCCGACGCCGGACCCACACAACTTTTATCGAAGCGGCGACCTCGTGTGCTGTACGACGCTGAAATGCGCGTGTGTATCGACGAGCTGCAAAATGTGGTCGACGCCAAAGCAATGATCGCAGTTTGGGAATCGGCCCTCGATGCCACCTGGCTGAAACCCGCCGTATGGCTTCACGGCGATGTGGCCGCAGGAAATCTCCTGGTGAAAGACGGGAGGCTGTCCGCCGTGATTGACTTTGGACAGCTAGTCGCAGGCGATCCGGCATGCGATGTGACTATAGCCTGGACTTTTTTCAGCGGAGAGAGCAGGGAGGAGTTTCGCAGGCGCCTGTCGGGTTGATGATGCAACCTGGTCGCGCGGACGTGGTTGGGGGTTTTAGGGGGCGTTGCTGGAACTACGGGAGTGCCGGCGAACCAAACTCGTTGAATCCGAAGACGCCCGTCCGGTAATCAATGACATCCTCTCTGATTAGGCAATACGGCTTCGGCGACGTCCGCCATTGGCCGGAAGCAGACCATGAAACCTAGTAGACTAGACCCACAGCGAATTAGCTGTGAGGAGGCCGAGTAATGGAATCCTGGGACCTGGCCGGAAAGGTTGCCGTCGTCACCGGTGGCGGCAGCGGACTCGGCAAGGCGATGGCCCTTGCACTTGGACTGGCTGGGGCTGACGTGGCCGTGGCTGGTCGCCGTCCGAGGCCAATAGCCGAGGTCGCAGAAGCCATCCTGGCCGCTGGAACCAGAGGTCTGGCAGTTCAGACCGACGTCACCGACTCAGCGCAGGTGAAGAACCTCATCACGCGCGTGATCGATGAACTGGGTCGGGTCGACATTCTGGTCAACAACGCCGGGATTGTCGCCGACCAGGGCGGCGTACCCATGTGGGAGGTCTCCGACCAGGAATGGCGTACCGTTATCGACACAAACCTGACCAGCGCCTTCTACTGCTCTCGCGCAGTCGCGCGACACATGGTTGACCGGGGCTCCGGCAAGATCATCAACGTCGCGTCAGGCTTCGGGCTCCGCGGCGGCCGCGATAACTATGCCTACGCCTCCTCCAAGGGCGGCGTCGTACAGCTCACGAGGTCACTGGCCATAAGTCTGGGCAGGCACGGCGTTACAAGCAACTGCCTAGTGCCCGGATACTTTGAGACAGAGGGTACAGCTGCTTCAAGGGAGAACCTGCCCGATGCCAGATTCATTCCAGTAGGCCGCGCCGGGATGCCCGCAGAGCTAGGTTCCGCTGCAGTGCTGTTGGCGTCGCATGCGTCCGATTACATGAACGGCGAAACGTTTATCATTGACGGCGGTGGACTGGCTGGCGGCTACGCGCCGACAGGTCACGCCCCGGTCGTGCCACTAGACGCGTGAGGCTGACCCGAATCCCCTACCTGGAGCCGATGCAAGCCACAAATGCCACTGCCACCTGAACTGGACCTGAGCGGCAAGGTAGCCGTGATCACCGCCGACCGGCGAGGCTGGACCTCGTCCCTCGCCCTGGCGCTCGCCGAGGCCGGGGCCACAGTTGCCGTCGCGGGCACCCCTGATTCAGACGCAAATACGGCTGCCGACGCGGTGAAAGGGCAGGGTAGCCGGGCGCTGGCCATCACCGCAGACCTCACCGTGTCCGAAAATGTTGAGAGTATGATCTCCCAGGTCGTGATGGATCTCGGCCGGGTCGACATCCTTGTCAACAACGCCCGAGTCGAATTCGGCAAGCCCTTCCTCGACGTGACGGAAGACGAGTGGGACGAAGTCATGAGCCTCAACGTGAAATCGATGTTCTTGTGCAGCCAGTCTGCCGGACGTCGCATGGTCGAGCAGGGGACCGGACACATCGTGAACATCGGATCAGGTCTCGCCTCGCGCGGGCTCTGGAATGCCGCTGCCCTGAGTGCGAGCCAGGGAGCAATACGACAACTCACGGCGTCGCTGGGCCTCGAATGGGCACGCCTGGGCGTCCGAATCAACGCCATAGGCACGGGCTGGATGAGCACCGAGCCGCCCGACGACGACGCCGAGCGAGAACTGCTGGTTAGGTACATCCCCACGCGTCGAAAAGGACACCCATCGGACCTCGCCGGGCTGGTCGTCTACCTGGCCTCAGACGCCAGCGACTTCGTGACTGGCCAGATGTTCCACGTCGACGGCGGACTCATCGCCCATGCATAGCACCGGAGTGCCATATTGCCACTAGAGTGCACGGCCTGCCATCACCAAAACCGGCTCATCGCCGCATTTTGTGGAAGCTGTGGACTGACGCTGGCCGCGACTCCAGGCTGCCCGCATTGCGGCGCAGTGCTCGGCACGAAGGTGGAAGGCGACGTGACGCTGCACGCAGTGGATCCAGGATTCGCGGGGTTCTCGAATCTGGGGTTCTCGCTGCGCCCGCCGCTGCCGCCACGGACGCTGTCGACCGACTCCACCGAGGCGCAGTGCCCGTACTGCGATAACAAAGTTGTCCTAGACGCGCTGGTGCAACGCGACCCGGACGACTTCCTGACGTTCCGGGTTTAAGCAGCGGGGTTGAGCGACGCGCGAAGGGCCTGGCGGCTCGCGATAAGGGAGCGATTAAGGCATACGTCGCTAGGGCGCGACCTTTTCCGTGGCTTCCATCAGGTCTTTGAGCTCAAACGTGATCTTGCGGATGACCTGAAGCTTGGGGGCGAAGTCGTCCTCGCCAGGGTCTTTGCGATCGTAGACCTTCGCGCCATCGAGGTAGATCCCGAAGCGGCCCTCGGCGATGGCGACAATGACGACGAGGTTCGCGACGAATGTGAGCGATGGTTCCGCGACTAGCGCCCACTGAACCGGCGCTTGGAGGGTCGCGAACCTGCTTGCCTGATGATGTGCGGTCTGCATCGCGCGATCCTCGTAGTGTGCTGCGGCCGAGCGTTTGCCCGTCCTCTTCAACGTACGCGTTTGAACGGGGTGGGTCAG
>CAJWER010000216.1 GCA_913030785.1 uncultured Chloroflexota bacterium
TTGCCTGGACGGCGACGGGGCCATGCTGATGCATATGGGCGGCGCGGCAATCGTCGGCGCAGCCCTAGTGACCGCCGGCTTCCTATGGCTCACCGTCCGTCGCCTACGCACAATGGACGTGCCATAGCGACTCTCCTCGCCTGCCGAGGCGATCGGTCCAAATCATGCGGTCGTGTATCATGTGGCCACTCTGAAAACAGGTGAGGTCCATGCCAACCACACAGACTCCCGAACGCATCGACCCCAAGAACCTGAGAGACTACCTCGACGTCATGAGCAAGGCGGTATTCTAGGCAGGGTTCTCATGGCCCGTCGTCGCATCCAAGTGGCCCGGGACCAGCGAGGCTTTTCGCGGTTTAGACCCCGAGGCAGTTGCGGTGATGGTGGAGCCCGACATCGACGCGCTAACCTAGGATACGAGGGTGATCCGGAACCGAAGGAAGATAAAGGCCATCGTAGGCAACGCGGCGAAGATGCTGGATCTGGAGTCTGAGTACGGCACCTTCAAAGCCTACATTCGCTCTCACCCCGACTTCGGCTCCATCGTCAAGTCGCTTCGCAAGGAATTCAAGTTCCTGGGCGATGTGTGGTGCTACTTCTTCCTATACGTAGCAGGTGAGGAGGTCCCGCCCCACTATGCCTTTGAGGTGTCTCGCACTCGAAAATAGCGATGGCGAACCCCGCCCGCCCTCAGCAATGCCGGCCACAACTGGGTAGGCGGACAGGCGGGGCCCAACGATTCAGATGGTCCCTCAAGGACATCCGGTGCGGCGCAGTCGGGATATCTCAAGATGACCTTCGCCTAGAATTTTGGTATCGTTCTTTTTCCATTCCGGAAAACGGGCCCGAGAACAACACAGGAGTTTAATGGACAACACCAGCTACGCATCCGCCGGATTCCGGGACCGTGGCATTGAGAAGGCTTTGGACGCCGTCGCGGAGGCCGGATTCCCGCAAGTCGAGGTTTCCGGGCAGAGCCCCCACGTCGCCGAGCCGCTGACAGGCCAAAATCTGGTTGAGTTCCGCAGACGCATTGAGGCTCGGGGCCTCACGGCACGAAGCGTCCACGCCCCCGCCGGCCGCGCCATCCTGGGCGCCCCGGACGAGGAGTGGCGCAAACGCAACATGGCGTTGCTAGGTCGCTACCTGCGGTTTGCGGGCGAGTTGGGGGCCAGCGAGATGGTCATACACCCGGTGCCCAACCCGATTTTTGTCGAGGACGACGGTCCCGAAACACCACAGAATGTCCGGGACGCGGTGCCTCGCTCCCTGGACGACCTGGTCCCGGTCGCGGAGGCTGCCGGGGTCCGGATTACCCTAGAGAACCTGCCCTACCACTGTGACTACCCCTACCTGACTATGAAGGAGCTTCGCCCCCTGGTGGACGGATACCCCGAGGGCCAGGTCGGCCTGATACTGGACTCCGGCCACGTTGGAATACACCAAATGGAGCCCGCCGAGGAGATACGGGCAGCGGGGTCCAGGCTCCGAGGCACCCACCTCCACGACGTTGACTTCGACGTAGAGGACGGTGACCATCGCGCACCCGAACACGGTGGATTCGACTGGGGCAAAATCCGCGAGGCACTGATAGACATCGACTACCCGGGGCCCTGGACCTTCGAGGTCATCGTGCCCAACAATGACGAAACCCCCGATGAGCTGGCCCGCATCACCCGCGACTTCGCAGTCGGATGGGGCATCACAGACTAGCAATCCTCGTTGAGATCATAGGATATCTATCGAAAATATTTGATGACTCAACCAGCTACTCCCACGGACCAATCAATTACTACATTCCCCGAACAAGGTCTCGTTTGTTAGTTCGATCGCATTAAGTTGCACTTCCCAAGTCGACTTTATCTGGACAACAATATTGCGCTATAACAACTTGTCGGCCAATTATTGCTGATAACGAAGAGTGCGGGTTGTAGGTAGCGGGGCGGCTCCATGCGCAGTAGATGGTTCCTCAGGTCCTCGAAAAACCGCAAGATGTCGTCCTGCGTCGGATCATTGAAGATGAGCGGCGTGACCTGGACACCTACCGCGCCAAGATCGGCGGCCCGCTTCGCGTCCTCGATGGTGCACAGCGTGTCCTTGTAGTGGATGTCGCACATGACCGTAGCCTTATCCTTGGCTGCCTGCACCGTCGTCTTTAGCAGTGGTCCCCACTCGTCATCACGTATGTGGGCTATCTCGCCCATAGCCACCGCAACCTTGATAACCGCATTACCTTTGACCAACCCGGACTCCGCCATCCGGCCATAGTCAACCCTGAACCGATCGTCAAAGGGCGTAGGAACATTTGCGATCGGTCCCACGATCAACTCTCTCAGATCGCTGCGATCCATGATCTTCCCCTACATAGCGTTCAGCCTGCCGGGCAGCTAGCCTTTCGCAGCCTTGAGGGTCGCATGGGCTTGCATTCGAACCCTGTCCTCGTGGCTCATTAGGGGCCCCATCTGTTCCACGAACTCCGCAATGGTCTGCTCCACCGTCGCCTCCGAAGTGTCGAGCACGATCCTATTGCGTAGGAGCGAGTGGCCGACGTGGTAGTCGAACTCCTCGATCATCTCGTCGATGTGCTCGTCCTTGAGGTGGGTGCGCTCATGCGGCTTGGTGCGCATTCGCTCACGAATCACCTCTGGGGTCGCTTTCACATGAACCAGCACAGTCTCAGGCGCCTTCTCCATGACCTCCATCTCGACGGCCCTCACGCCACTCGACCGGTCTCCGTACTCGCCCTTCTTGCCGAAACCATAGTAGCGCGGCGCGAAAATGGCGTCTTCGATGTGGAAACCCAGCAAAATGTGGTCAGAGTCCCGGTAGAGCTGATCGCTCAAGTGGTACGCGAACTGGTACCGCGAAAACATCTCCTTGAGCTGTGGGCCCAGGGACATAAAGGTTGCCATATCTTCTTCGGAGATCTCGTCCCAGTGGCCGAGCCACGGGAAGGTGAAGTGGTCGTGATACTCCACAATCCCCAGGGGGCTTGGCTTCCCCATCACATCGTTGCGCCACTTGATAATCTCGTCGGCCAGGGTCGTCTTACCCGCGTACTCCATGCCTACGATAATCAGGTTCATATTCCTGCTCCTCAACCAGCGTTTGCCCCGTCCCGCGCTTCAGCGCCGACGATGGTTCCAAAGATGATAGTCCTCAAACGCCCCACGTCAAGCCCCTATTTCGACCAATTTTCAATTGCTGGTCAGGTTCTACGGCGCTCCAATCCATTGTCATGCTGAGGAGCCTCCCGACGAAGTATCTGGGGCGGGGCCACGCACCCGAAAGCCATCACACCCCTCCTCCCCAGATGCTTCGCGTCCGCTCAGACCTTGTGAGTATTCCAAGAATGACGCCATCTCAGAACATGCTTCTTTGGCAGAGTCTTGGAACGAAGGAGCGTCGGTCTGTGAAGCTCTCTGGGAGGGCAGGTCACAGACCCGCCCCTACACCACCATGGGTATCTGACGCGAGAGATTCGGTGTAGGGGCAGATCTGTGACCTACCCTTCTTCGCCCATGTGAGTTTTCCCGGCATCACGCCACCGAGACTTGGTTCCGTCTCAGAATCTTGGGACGTTGGATAGCCGAATGGTGATCTGTTCACAAGCTCTCCGGGTGACATGGGCAAGCCTGTTGCAGTTCTGGTTCCTCGTCGCAATACAGCCCAACAAAAAACGGGCCTCCCCTGATCAGGGAGGCCCGTTTTCCCTAACTGCGAAGTTTGCTCTACCCTTCTTCGCCGAAGCGCCTGAACTCCTCCTTGGCCGACTCCGGTACACCCTCGGGGACCATGCCGCGCGCGACCTTAGCTCCCTGCACCGACTGCCGTATATCCTCGACGATCTCGGGGTTCGCCAGGGTCGTCGTATCACCCACGTCCATGAAATTGGAGATGGCTGCGATGACACGGCGCATGATTTTGCCGGAGCGAGTCTTCGGCAGGTCCTCGCTGACCCACACGGCACCCGGTGTCGCAATTGGACCGATGATCTGCCTGATAGCGGCCCTCACATCGGCTTCGACCGAATCGGGGTCATACCCGGGTTTCAGCGATACATAGATCTCCGGAACACGTCCCTTTAGCTCATCGTACGCGGGAACAGCTGCAGCCTCGCCCACCGACTCTACGGTCAGAGCGGCAGACTCAAGCTCCTTCGTGCCCAGGCGGTGGCCGGCGACGTTGATCACGTCGTCGATCCTGCCCACGATACGGAAGTAGCCGTCCTTCGACTTCACGGCGCCGTCCCCAGTCATGTAGGGCCAGTCGCGCCAGTCCTTGCTGTTCGGGTCTTTGTTGTACCTGGCGAAGTAGGTCTCGACGAACCGGTCCGGGTCGCCCCAGATCGTCTGCATGAAACCCGGCCACGGGTTCGTAATGCAGATGTTGCCGCCACGTCCAGCCTCCACTTCGTTGCCGTTCTCGTCCAGGATCACCGGATAGATGCCCAGCGCACCCGGACCGCAACTACCTGGCTTCATCGGCTGAAGACCTGGCAGCGTAGTACCTATGAATCCGCCCGTCTCGGTCTGCCACCAGGTATCGACAATGGCGGCCTCCCGCTTGCCCACGACCTCGTAGTACCACTTCCATACCTCCGGCTCAATGGGCTCACCCACCGTGGTCATGTGCTTGAAGTGGTAGTCGTACTTGGCGGGCTCATCCGGACCGGCCTTGCGCAGCATCCTGATTGCGGTCGGCGCAGTATGGAAAATATTCACGCCAAGGCGCTCGGCAATTCGCCACGGTCTGCCCGCGTCCGGATAGTTTGGCACCCCTTCATACAATACCCCGGTCGCACCCACAGCCAAGGGCCCGTACACGATGTACGAGTGGCCCGTGATCCAGCCGATGTCTGCGACACAGAAAAAGACATCGCCGTCGTGGTGGTCAAAGATGGTTTTGTGTGTGAAGGCAGTGTAGACCATGTAACCACCGGTGGTGTGTACAATGCCTTTGGCAGATCCCGAAGTGTTTTGCGTAAACAAAGTGAACAATTGGGCTTCGGCATCTATTGGCTCGGCGGGACAGGTGGGTTCGGCGTTGGCAAGCAGGTCGGACCACAGGTGATCGCGGGTGGCATTGCCGTCGAATGTGAATCCCTCACGCTCGACCACGATGCATGTTTCAATAGTTATGCCTTTGCCTGTGGCCAGACGAATGGCTTCGTCGGCGATTTGTTTGAGCGTCACCTGTTCAGAACTG
>CAJWER010000217.1 GCA_913030785.1 uncultured Chloroflexota bacterium
CTCCCACGCCACAATCCGCTCGATCTCATAGCCGATGAACTCGCGGCAGTCCTGTGCCCCGTAACCTGGGATCGGCACACCGGCTTCGTCCAGAATTTCAACCCGGATACTGCCAGCTGCACTGGTGGAGTAGTTGATCGCCAGGTTGACGCCCTCGAAGGTAAATGGCTTGGTGGTCATCTCCCCGCCTGCGTACGGAGCGTTCAGCGAACTGAAGCCATCGAGCCTGAGAGTCATGCGTTCGAGGTACGCAGTCTTCTGACCGTAGTCACGGTTTATGTAGAGTGACATCTCCGACGGCCCCGTCTGAACGACGCCGAGGGTAGGGTAGTTGTCGCGGGACGTCCAGTTGCTCGCGCCGATCCCTGGCCGTATGAAACTCTCCATGAACGTGAAGTCGTACTCGGCCGTACCCGCGCGCGAGATCATGATCACCCCGTCCGAGCAGTCCGCCGGTTTGCCGCCTTGGGGGTCGAACTCCCCCTCGGCGAACGCCAACTCCTCGGGTGTCAGGGTTCGTCGGTCAAAGAATATACGTGCCGGTGTGGATACGTAAATATGCGGCGCCCGAAAGTAGGCGTGGGTCTGGTTCGTGTACAGGTGTTCCGAGGGCGTTGACGTACCCGTGTCACTGTAGATCATCGGGACCTGCTCGGACCATACTGCGAAATCGGGGGACGTCGACCTGGCCGTGGCTCGCTTGCCCCCTTCGTTGTGCCTCGCATATAGCACATACGACTGCTCCGCCTCCGACCAGAACATCGCGGACTGGGCGTCGAAGTGGTTGCTCAGTGCATTCGGCACCATCACATCCCCAGTCGACTGGGTCCAGTGGATTCCATCCGCGGAGAAATACCCCTTGAGTCCACCCTCATGCCTGGCGTTGCCCTTGTACCGCTCTTCAAGGGGGACACCCGCGCGCGTATCGAGGAATGGACTGAACTGCCAGCCGTCGGTGAGGATAACGTTGTTGTGCTTGGAGCCGTCGACCTCGAAGAGTCCAAGGTCCGGCTTGGTCCAATGCACCCCATCGGAACTCTCCGCGTAGCACGTCAGGGACTCAAAACCCCGTTTGGTCCTCTCGTAGCCCCTGCCGCGGTAGTACAGGCGATAGGTGTCGCCGTCCTTGAGGACCGTCGTATAGCCCGAGCGGTGGGAGTCGACATCCCCCTCTGAAGCCCCGAAGGTCACCGCGACTCCACCTGGTACGGGGGGGTGCAACTTGAGACTGGCTCCATCCAGTCGGTCGATCAGGAGGTTGTCTACGAACATCTCGCGCCTCGATCCGATGTTCAGCGTCGTTGTTGCTCCTGTACTTCCTTCATCAATAGCTGCGTTTGTCGATGATGCGGCGTGCCTTGAACTGCGTCCGCTCGAACTCGCCCTCGGGTTTCAGCTCCACTTTTAGGCCGACCCCGATAGCCCGTCGCAACTCATCGGCGAACCTGCGCTCAGCCAGTGTGGAGTCTTCGGAGCCGTTCGACTTGCCAGGGTACACCTCTGAGACAACCTCCACCTGGACAGTGAGGGAATCCATACGGCCCTGCTCACGGTCGACGATCAGCCGGAACTCACCACCGAACTCCGGCATGCTTCGCAAGATATCCTCGATCTTGGATGGGAAAATACTTTGGCCCCTGACGATGATCATGTCGTCCACTCGTCCAGAAAGCCCATCAGGCAACGTCGGGTACGTCCTGCCGCACGCGCAGGGCTCTATATCCCACCGGGCGAGGTCGCCCGACCAGTAGCGGATCATCGGCTGTGAAGTGCGCTCCAGGTGTGTATAGACCGGGACGCCTTCGGTGCCAGGCGGTGTCGGAGCCTTGGTATCGGGGTCGAGCATCTCGGCGTACACGATATCGTTCCACAGGTGCATGCCGCGTTTCAGGTGGCGGCACCCAGAGTTGGTCATCCAGGGTGTCATCTCCGCCATGCTCCCCATGTCCACGACGTGGCAGCCGAAGGTTTCCTCGATCTCCTTGCGGGTGGATGGGATGCTGGCCCCGGGCTCACCAGAGAAGAACATCAGCCGAATATTGAAATCTTTCCGTGGGTCGATCCCCATCCGCCGCGCCGTCGCAGCCAGATAAAGGGCATAGGACGGAGTACCGTAGAGCGCCGTGGGCTTCACGTAGCCGATCCAGTCCACGGCTCGCTCAGTCTGCTCCGGCGCACCAGCGCCGAACGGGAAGCACATTGCGCCCAACCGTTCCGCTCCCAACAGTGCCCCCCAACTTCCGATGTAGGCGCTGAAGACAGACGTTACGATGACCATATCATCTGGGCGCAGCCCCGCAGACCACAGTATGCGTGCGTGGGCCTCCGCAATGCGGTCCCAGTCGTCCTCACCAATCCCAAAGAGAGTAGGGTTCCCGGTGGTGCCAGAAGTCCCGTGGATGCGCATGACGCGCTCTCTTGGGACGCACAGGTAGCGGCCAAAGGGCGGATGGGCCTCCTGTTCCTGGCGGAGGTGATCTTTGGTCAGGATCGGAAGCTGGCGAAAATCGTCGAGACTTTTGATATTGCTCGGGTCGGTTCCTGCATCGCCCCAGAACTCCCTGTAGAATGCCGAATTCTCGTAGGCATACCGTACCTGATGGCCCAGATTCCCCAGTATGAGGGCCTCCCGCTCCGCGGGAGCCATCGTCTCAGCCTGGGAATTCCAATACTCGCTGCCAGGTTCCGGCACGTAGGACCTATCGTATGTCGGCGGCCAATGGATCTGTACCATATCTTCGTCCCTTGGCACTGATGAGGCTGCAAGACGTGGTGTGACCACGACGGCCTAGGGCTGACGCACCCGACCCCGGATGAACTCCACCATGGTCTCGGTAAGACTCCCCACCGGGAATACCCCGGCCACTCCAATCTCGTGGAGCGGCTCCACGTCTTGCTCAGGGATCGTGCCACCCACGATCAGGAGAACGTCGTCCGGAATTCCCTGGGCCTTGAACGTGTCGATCAGTCTCGGCATCAGGCGCATGTGTGCGCCCGAGAGTATGCTGATGCCCACCACATCCACGTCTTCGTCCTGGGCCGCCTTGGCAATCGCCTCGTCTGTGAGCCGCATGCCCAGATACAGGACCTCCATGCCAGCATCTCGTAGCGCCCGGGAGATAACCTTCACCCCGCGGTCGTGGCCATCCAGTCCTATCTTGGCCACCATCACTTTGATGGGGACATTGCGTTGCGTCATTTCACCTCAATCCGCCATTGGTCTCTGATGTGACTGGAAGACAACGGTTGAGCGGCTGCACTTCTCTACAAACCCGGCGTGTACCCGCTAGAAGACTCCAGGGTCCACGTGTTCACCGTAGACATCGCGTAGTGCTCCCATGACCTCGCCCTCAGTAGCAGACGCCTTTACCGCGTCCAGCACCGGCGGGAAGAGGTTTTCGTCGGCCTCGGCCTTGCGCCGGATATCCGACAGGGCCTCGTCCACGTCGGCGCTGCTTCGAGTACTCTTGACCTCTCTGAGCCGAGAGAGCTGCCCCTCTTCCTCTTCCTGGTCAATCTCGAATACCTCAAGGGGCTCAACATCTGCCGGGTACTCGTTGACCCCCACAATGACGCGTTCCCTGCTCTCGATCGTCCGCTGGTACTCGAAAGCGGTGTTGGCGATCTCCATCTCAATGTAGCCCGATTCGATGGCATCGATCATCCCATCGACCATGCTGCCGTTGCCCATCTCGTCGATCTTGTTGATGTACTCCCAGGCCTTCTCCTCCACGCTATCGGTCAGCGACTCTACGAAATAGGAACCAGCCAGTGGGTCGACGGTGTTGGCCACATTAGTCTCGTGAGCGATGACCAACTGGGTGGCCAGTGACACCCCCATGGCGTCCTCTGACGGGATGTCGTACGCCTCATCGTAGCCACTGATGTGAAGGGACTGAGTGCCACCCAGGACCGCTGCCAGCGCCTGCAGAGCGCCACGAGCGATATTGTTCTTGGGCCCCTCTCGGACGAGGGTTGAGCCCAGGGTCTGGGTGTGGAACCGCATGCGCATCGACTCGGGGTTCTTTGCTTTGTAACGCTCCTTCACGATACGGGCCCACATGCGGCGAGCAGCGCGGAACTTGGCGACCTCTTCGAATAGATCGTTGTGGATGCCAAAAAAGTACGACAGCCGGGGTGCGAACTCGTCTATGTCCAGCCCTCTGGCCATCGCGGATTCCGCATACGCCATACCCTGCGCCAGGGTAAACGCCAACTCCTGCACCCCGTTAGCGCCCGCCTCCCGTGTGTGGTATCCGGAGACGGATATTGTGTACCAGTTCGGCACGTACTTCGTGCAAAATTCCACAATGTCGGTCGTCAACTTCAGGGCCGGTCGAGGCGGCAGGGCGAAGGTCTTCTGCCCGTAAAACTCCTTTAGCGAGTCGTTCTGCACCGTCCCTCGGAGGCCCTTCCATGACACACCGCGAGACTCGGCCACCGCCAGGAACATGCCCAGCATTGTGATGGCCGGATGGTTGATCGTGAAGGAGATCCCGACACGGTCTAGAGGGATGGTGTTGAACAGCTCGTCCATGTCGCCGATGGTGTCGATGGCCACGCCCAGCCGTCCCACCTCACCCTCGGCCAGGTCGTCGTCGGAGTCGTATCCGGTCAGCGTGGGATGGTCGAAGTCGGTGCTCAGGCCAGTCTGCCCGTGGTCCAACAGGAAACGGAACCGCTCGTTGGTGGAACTTGCCGTGCCCAGCCCCGCGATCTGACGTCGCGTCCAGGGCCTCCCCCGGTACATAGTCGGATAAGCGCCGCGAGTGAAGGGATAAGACCCCGGAAAGCCGATACGCTCCTCGAAGTCCTGCTCACTCACGTCCTGCGGTGTGTAGAGCCCGCCCACCTCAATGCCGGATAGCGTGCGGAACTGCCCTTGCGTCTCCGGCGACCTGGACAGGGCCTGCTTCAGTTCACCCTGTTGCCATTCGCGTCGGAGTTTGCAGATCCGATCGAGCATGTCGCGGCTAAATAGTCCCAAGTGTCACGCCTCTTTTGATAGTTGGTGTGAGAGCGACAAAAAGTCTTCGGAGAGCACTAGGCTCGGTTCGACTCGAGATTCCCAGATCGTTTGTAGCGCTGGGCCTTCTCAATGTATGAATCACAGAGTCCAGCGATCGTCTTGGTGTGGCGCTCCGGGACAAGGCCCTTGATCCGCCCAGGCGTGCCGATGACCAGCGAAAGAGTGGGTATGATCGTG
>CAJWER010000218.1 GCA_913030785.1 uncultured Chloroflexota bacterium
CTCGGCATGCTCGGGCGCCCTCGAGGGTTCGATATTTGCGCCGCGATCATCTAGGATGCGGCACCACCCCAGGCCACCCAGCCCAGGAGCGGGAGCCCATGGCAGACGCCCCTCAGCACGCAGATCGCCCCAGCCTCGCCGCCGTCAGGGAGGCCCGTGGCAATGGCCCAGGTCTCGCCCGTGATCTCGTCGCGGGCGACGACCCAGTTGTAGAACGCGACGTTCAGCTCGGGCAGGCCGAGGTTATCCTCAGCAGCGCCGGGCAACAGCTCCAGGTGGTGGGCCAACTCGTAGGCCAGGTATCCGATGGCGCCCCCCTGGAATGGCGGCAGGCCGGCGACGGGTGCTGTCCTGTAACGGCCCAGTAGGTCACGTAGCACGTCGAAAGGGCTGCCCTCGAGGACTGAAATTTCGCCGCGCTTCTCGACTGAAACCTGCTGATCCTTGGAGCGGACGACCATAAACGGGTCGGCGGCCAGATAGGAGTAGCGAGCAGGCGTGTTGCCCGACTGGGGGCTGTCTAGAAGCACAGGGTATGGCAGGTCGAGGAACGCGGCGAAAATGCCGGGCATGTCCAACAAAGTGTCGATCAGCCTGTACTGTGGCGTGTGCACGTTTGCGGCCCTCATTTTCGTCAGGCGGCAGCCGATATCGGCTCGACCGGGAAGAGCTCACGCCGTGCGTCGAAGCCACCGTCCAGCGCTACCGCCTCGACGCCGAGCTGTCTCATGTGTTGCGCCGCACGGGCGCTGGTTGCCTCGTTGCTTCAGGTGCAGTAATCGATCACCAGCCGGTCGATGGGTTCGTTGGCGGCCCACTCGGTGACGTAATCGGGCAGCACCCGCACAGAGTGAGGTATTTGGGTGCCATCAGCGTCGTAGCTCGACCGCGACCGCACGTCCAGCACGATTGGCGGGGTCGGGCCGCGCAGCAGCTTGTCCAGCTCTTCGGGCGTGACCCGTGGAATGTCGCCCTCGTCGTGGACGAATAGCCCCGCCGCGGTGCTCTCCCGCTCCTCGACCAGCGTCTCCTCGCGAGCATGTTTGGTGTACCAGGCGCTGATCGTCGAGGCCGACGCCCCGTGAATAGCGACCAACGCCAGCACCACCACGCCTACGACGGCCAGCAGCAGCTCTGCACCGGGCACCCCGGCCTGCACCACCAGCAGCGCCAGGAGTAGCGAGTTGAGCCCTCTGGGCCCGAACCAGCTTATGAAGGCGTGGGCCTCCCAACTCACCCGCGCTCGCAGGAGGACTACGCCGAGGACCCCGGGGCGTATCGAGAATACTACTAGGGCGGCCAGTATCAGGGTCGGAGCGAGGTCGACGGTGGAGACCATGTCGGACAGGACCGCGCTGAATAGTACGAATGCGAGGAGCATGGCCATCTCGGAGGAGATCTCGCCGTACTCCAGGAAGCAGTCGCAAAGGGTCTGGTTCAACAGGATCACCGCAAGCCCTGCCGAGAACGCGCCGAGGAAGCCGTCGCCACCCGCCGCCGTCGCCCCTGCATAGGACGCCAGGACCAGGCCGACACCGTAGAGGGCCTGATGCTCGCGTCGGATCGATGTGTGCTTATCGACCCGCTCCATCACCCACGACCCGACGCCGCCTATGGCAAAGCCTATGGCGGGGGCCACCAATAGTAGCTTGGCCATGAACCCGGCCCAATCCACAGCGTCACCGACGTTCCCCAGGGCCACCGCGATCAGGATGAGCACCACCGGCAATACCACGATGTCGTTCATCCCAGCCTCGATGCTGAGCACCTGTCGGACCAAGCGAGGGATGCGCCGGTCGCGCACGATCTCACGCAGTACGGCCGGGTCTGTGGATGCCAGGATGGCGCCGCCGATGAAGGCGACCACCCAGTTAAGTCCAGTAGCAGCGCCAGTGGAACCGCCCCCAGGGCGACGATAAGCCCGGTGCCCGGCCCCAGTACCAGCGCCGGGGCCAGCCAGCGTTTGCCGAGCTTCTCGAGTTGGAGCTTGGCGGCGTCCAGGAACAACACGAGCGACAGGGTCAGGGTCGTGACGACCTCCAGTGTGGTGTCGTGGGGGCCCATGTTGATGAGGCTCAGGCCTCCGCCTCCGAGGACGAAGCCGAAGCCCAGAAATATCAGCGGGAAAGAGAGTGGCGAACGCTCTACCAGCCCGTAGGCGAGCGCGGTCACGATCAGGATGATCGCAATTAGCCCGAAGGCAAGCACGAAAACGGGCACAGATCACTCCTAGATAGGTATGCGGACACAACCAGACCGAAGGTCTCAGTCTCCCCTTGCCAGAGGGCAACCGCAGCTAGGCCACAAGTTTACCAGAGTGCTGGTGCTGCGCACACTGAGGGGGGGTGGGGTGAGGCATGCGCATGAGTAGGTGCTGCGCACATTTAGGGGGGTGGGGCGAGGCATGCGCAGGGGAGGTGCTGCACTGAGGTGGGGGATGGGAATACCGATGGATTGAGGTTTTTGGGTGGGTGGGATATCCCGAGAGCGTAGGGGAGCACGGTGTGCGCTCGTTGGCGTGGAGACGAGGCACTGTCGGTTAGCACCTCGAGTCGGCGACCAGGGGCGGGCGCATGCGATGAGACCGTACAGGGGGTCAAAGGGGGCAGAGCCCCCTTGTGGGGGTGTCCCCCAGAAAATAATCTTTACGGGGTGGGGTGGGGTCCTTATTTCGGACTTCACCTAAACACAATTCGAACCCAAATTCCCTCCCTTATACCTTGAAAAAAGAACACACGTTCTATATCATGGGAGGCCACCAAGGAGAACACAGAGTGACCAGGGTATAGGAGCAACAACGCTCCTACTGCACCCTACGATCTCCGCGGTGACACACAAAACAATGAAAATCGCCTGCGTCCTCATAACCCACCTGCCAATGAAGGCCGAGCTGAGACGGCGCACAGACCTGCGTGGGAGGCCGATCCTAGTGACCGAGAGCGTCGGCTCGAAACAGGTGGTGCTCGATGCCTCTCCCGAGGCCGTCGGGGCCATAGTGGGCATGCCCTTGCAGGAGGCCATTTCACGATGCAAGGGCGCTGCTCTACTCCAGGCAGACCTGCCCTACTACCACGGCGTTTTCGACCGGGTCGCCGACTCCCTGGGCCAAAGGAGCCCCCGGATAGAGAAGGCCGAGCTGGGCTGCGTCTTCGTCGGCTTGGACGGGCTGGAGGCCATGTACGGGGGCGCAACCCGGCTGATAACCACCCTCGCCCAGGCGGTCCCTCACAGCCTCGGCCCGCGCATCGGAGTGGGGGATGGGAAGTTCCCGGCCTACATAGCGGCGGTGGCGAGCGGTGCGGGCCGTGCCACGAGGGTGCCGACAGACGTGGTAGGGTTCCTGAAGGATTTTTCCGTAGACCTGCTGCCCATCTCCTGGAACAAGAAAGAGCGTCTGCGTGGCTTCGGGTTGCACACGATAGGCAGTCTGGCGGCGCTGTCAGTCGGCTCCGTCCAGGCCCAGCTAGGCACCGAGGGAAAGCTGGCGTGGGAGCTTGCCCATGGCGTGGACCGCAGCCCGCTGGTGCTCCATAGCCGCGAGGAGTCGGTGAGCGAATTCCTGACCTTCCCGTCGCCGGCCACGAGCATTCAGGCCATCGTACCGGCTATCGAGATACTGCTGGGCAGGGCCTTTGCCCGGCCTGTGCTGAGAGGCAGGCACATCCGCATGGCGTACATGCAGGGCGGCGTCCTGAACAGGTCACCCTGGACGAAGCGTTTCACTTTTAAGGACGCCATCAACAACAAGGTGAGGGCGCTTTCGGCCCTCAGGGCATCCCTGGAGACGGTGGAGATGCCCGGAGCCCTGGAGGACATGAGGTTGACACTGTCCGGCATCACGGGCGACTCGGGCGTTCAAGCCAGCCTCTTTCCCGATATGCGCAGGCAGGAGCAGCTAAGGGAGACGATGCGACAGCTCGAGGCGCGCCTGGGCACGAGGCCGCCAATCTATCTGGTCAAGGATGTGGAGCCATGGTCAAGAATACCGGAAAGGCGCCAGGCGCTGGTGCAATACGACCCCTAAACCTCCCGGTCCCCGTAGTAGTGAAGGAGGACGAGAGTCGCAGGCCCGTTTCCGTTGTGCTGCGCGGACGCAGGTTGGAGATCGCCTCGATCGAGGATGTCTGGGAGATAGACGACGAGTGGTGGAGGCCGGTGCCGGTCCACAGGCTCTACTACCGCACTATCACGACCGAAGGCGCAAGCCTAACGCTCTTCCGAGATGCGCATGCTGAGGGGGGCGGGGCGGGGTACGGTGCTGCGCACACTAAATTGGGCGGGGTTGGGCACGCCGAGGGGTGGTATTGCTCACGCTAGTGCTGCGCACGCCAAGTTGAGTGGGCTGGGTATACCCAAGGACTGGCGGTACATGTCAGGGGATCGAAGGGGCGGAGCCCCTCGCGGGGGCCTGGGGGGAACCCCCAGATATAAAACATACATATATTTTCTTTCTTTTTCTTGGCAGGAAAGGAGCCGACCACATGCCATGCACTCCCAACTGGGAGGGTAGAGAAGACAGGGTTCGCCAATTGTGCGCTCGGAACAAATATGGAGCGCCAAGTGTCTGGTACTTACAGGCCCAATCGCGAGCCAGGTGAGGCGATGGGCAAGCTGATAATAACAACTGTAGGCACTGCCATGGCGTTTGGCGTATCGGCCTACAGGGGCAGACAAAAGGCCCGTATAGTACCGATGGAGGATAATGGGCATCGGTAGAATTCGCGACGGAGTATAGTGGGTCTGGCCTATGGGCTAGGCGACCATGATGGCCCAAAATTGACCGATACCCCAGAGGAGAACCTATGAGACGCCTCGGAATACTGATAGCAATGTCCACCGTACTGCTGGCGGCACTTGCCTGCTCTGGCGGGGGAGCTGCCGCGCCGACACCTTCGGCCGACACGACTCCGACGCCGGCCGCCGAGGCCAAGTCCGGCGGAATCGAGGGCACCGTTACCGGTCCCGAAGGCGAGCCCGTGTCGGGAATGAGGGTTGCGATTGTACGTGGAACGGCGTCCTATCCGGAGATTGCCCCGGAGACCGATGACGAGGGCCACTACAACCTTTCTGGCATTACACCGGGGACATACGATGTCGCCGCGTACGACAGCGATGGCGAAACGGCCGCCCTTGAAGCGCGGGTGACCGGGTGACTTTCGTGGGAGGGAAACGCAAGTCGTCCACTAAGAAAACTGATTCGCCGT
>CAJWER010000219.1 GCA_913030785.1 uncultured Chloroflexota bacterium
TAGCACTTGGTACTGCTTTCGGAGCAGTCTTCGGTGAGGCAATCTTTGGTAGCACCGGTGCTGGGATTGGTGTATGTATTGCTATCGGTGCGGCTCGTAGTGGCTCTTCTAGATAACCGGGCCCCTTTTTCCGATAAGCAAGACCCCAGTGGGGTACCCCTATCCCTATGGGTACGGGATGCCCCCAAGGCTGTTAGGCGGCAACACAGGGCCCATTTTTATTGGCTGCCGGCCATTTATCCTCTTCGTTCGGTAGGGCCTCACTCACGCGCAACGTACGGTAGTCGATGTACACGGGGATTTCACGCCCCGGTCCATGGTGATTCTTCCCAAGGATCACCCCCCGCTGCTTCGGTCAAAGTTACCATCTGGGCATCTCCCGGATACCACACATAATACCACACATAACAAAGCCAAAACCACATCAGAAAGATGCCCACAGGGATGGCACCCAGCCACACCTAGGTATCCAGCCCTGTTTTGCTCGTCCTGAGTTGCGGGTCGGAGTGGGGCAGGATAATCCGAGTCCCCCGGTCGTGCCGATCAGAGGCGAGCGCTACCCCACGGGCCTGTGATTGCGAGCGTCCACCCGTCGGATTGCATGTTCACGAACATCGTGGTGCCGTCGGGAGAGAAGCACACACCGGCAAACTCTCCGTTACCGGACACGTTCCGAGCCAGCTTGTAAGTATTTCCTTGGGGCGTAACGCACACGAGGTAGTCATCACCAGTGCCGTCCTCACAAATGACGATGTCGCCCCACGGCGCCACGGTGAGATTGTCCGCATTCTCGATCATGGTGCCGTCGTTCGGTTCGATGAAAAGCTCGAGCGTCGCGGGCTGGTCACTCTCGGCCACGCTTCCCTCAAGGGGGCTGGGCCGGTAGCGCCAGATCTGACCCTTTCGGGCCTCACCACCATCCGTGCAGGCGATGAAGACTTCTTGGTCGCCGTACCAGATGCCTTCGCCCCGGGCGAACCGCGCGGCACCCGCCTCGAAGCCCCGCTGGCGCAGATCGTCATTTGGCGATTCGACGTCCTCCACGTCGAGCCACTCGACCTGCATCTGGACGCCGGGCTCCACTCCCCGTCCCCCGAAGTTACGGGTGTCGAAGCTCGGATCACCCCGCACCGCAAGGGCTTGTAAACTACCACCTTGTGCCAGTTCACCGTACGAGTTCGGCAGGAAGCGGTAAAGGAGCCCATCGGACACGTCCTCAGTCTGGTAGACGATGCCGGTGGGCGGGTGTACGGCAACCGCCTCGTGCCTGAAACGACCCATAGCCGTCAGAGGGGTCGGCGTTACAGGAAGCCCCTCGAGTGAGGCCGGCACTTCGAAGTTGTAACCGTGATCTCGCGCCAAGGACCCGCCTGCCGACTCGACGGTCTCCTCGCAGGAGATCCACGTGCCCCAGGGTGTAGGCCCGCCGGCACAGTTGACGAGGGTTCCGACGAGACTGAGATGATGTGAGAGTAGCGTCTGCGTCTGAGTGTCGAAGAGCAATGTGGTGGTTCCTCCGAACGGCGGAGTGTCACCGCTTCCCGGATCGTAAAAAACAGACCGGTCGAGCTGGTCCACGAGCGAGAGATCCGCGCCGAAGGCGCTGAAGGAGGCGTCCATCCACGAAAACACTTCGTGATTGCGCACGAGCAAAGTGGTGCCGTCGGGTCGCGGAAAAGTGGCCATCCCATCGTGCCTTGCGGGCACGTAGAAACCGTCCGACATCCGGTCGCCGTGCCGAGAGATAATCGTGTAGGTGAACCCCTCCGGAAGTGCGATAATACGCTCCGGATCGTCAGGCAGAGGGTCGAGGTCCGCGTCCAGCACGGCCGGGGCGGTGGCGTCGGATGCAGCAGAGCACCGGAGGCCCGAGAAGCCCAGGGAGACAGCAGCCGCGGAGCGTACAAACTGTCGGCGGGAGATGGTCATCGCTGCATGGCGGGGTTGAGTGGGCATAGTAGCGAGGATCCTTCACAAGTCTTCAATGTACCATCCTAACGTCATGTCCACACGCTTTGGGCCCTCAGACGTGGCTATCGAGTGAAGACGGCAACTAACCCCTAGCCTCCTTCCGTGGCACCCAGCCACACCTAGCTATCAAGCACTGTTTTGCTCAGGGGATTCTACGATTTCAGATTGGCTGGGAGTCCCAGCCGACGCCTTGGCCCGCCCGGCTGAGACTGAGGGTTAGCCTCGGACGCTATCCACACACGTCAGTTCACCCGCGCGTCGATGCATTTCGGCCGCTCTCTCGGGCTTGTACATTCTGTCGAAGAGTATGCCCAAGGTGTGGTACGCGCGCCAGTTGTGTGGCTGCAGCTCGATGACCCTCTCCATAGCCTCGACCGCCTCGGCTACGCGACCGAGCCGGTTGAGGGCCTCGCCTAGGTAGAAATGGGCAGCAGCGTGCCGAGGATCCTCCTTGCAGACCCCTCGGAGGACTTCCTCAGCGGCGGCATTGAGTCCCTTCCGGAATGCGAGTAGACCCTGTTCGGCGCGAACCTCCAGGCTCGTGGGATCGAGGCTCAGAGCCAACTGTACCTCGGTGTCGGCAGCCTTGAACCGGCCTACCGCTCCGTAGGCCGCCCCGAGGCTGGCACGCACCCGAGGGTTGTTGGGATCCAATGCACTGGCTGCGCGAAACCGCTCGATGGCCAACTCGGGACGACCGAGATCATCGTACAAGGTGCCGAGGCGAAACTGCGCCTCGGGGTAGGCCGGCGTCTCACTCAGGATTTCGACATACAGCCGTGCCGCCTCCTGCATACGGCCTTCCCGAGCGGTGTGGACAGCGATCGCCAGCCGCTCGTCCGCGTAGGGGACGGACGGGTCGAATGGTTTCTCTTTGGCGGCCTGCTCGTCTGGGCCGGATACCGCCTCAGAATCGTCGTGTTCCCCTGACTCTTTTTGGACGGAGGCGGTCCCCCCACCACCGGAGTCATCGACATCCTGAGGGTCCGGGAGTTCGCCCAGATCCTTCCCGAAGAAGACAGGGATGCTCTCCTCATTCGGCTTGGGGATTACCTCTCGAACGATTTCCTCCCACAGGTCCCCCTGGGCCAGCGGGTGTGTCATATCGTCCGTCTCACCCTTCGCCCCTCCTCCCCGCTTCGCAAAACCCCGATTCCCGTCGGTGTAGCTATTGCTCCACCCGGATGATCTTTCCTGGAAGTCCTCGTCAACGAGCTGTTTGACGGTCAGGCGGCGCTTAGCTACCCGGATCCTCTCTCGTCTGGCCTTGTTGGGGTCAATCCCAAAGCGGTGCAACTCTCCTCGGATTTTTCTGGCCTCGGCTCTGGCTTGCTCAAGAGTCACGTCACCCCACCGGCCGATCTTGTAGAACTTCCTGTGCGTAGATGGTCCATATCCTAGATAGAAGACCTTGCCGGACCTTCCGGTGGCCTTGGGCGGATAGAGCTTGATATGGTGCCCTGACACATCGGGATCATTATGGATCTGATGCTTCGGGACGTTCCCTGAACGGGTGCGTTTAGAATCATCCCACTTCAGCTTCGCTATCTTCGCTTCGGTCAAAGTCGCCATCTGGATATCCCCCTAGGATACCACACATGATACCACACATGATACCACACACCAGGGGGCTAAAACAACATCATAAAGATGCCCACAAGGATGGCACCCAGCCACATCAATCACTGTTTTGCTCAGGGGATTTTGCGGTTTCAGATTGCCTTGGGACTCCTATGCCCCAAAAATATTTGCAAGAATGGGGTGCCCTAGAAGGCGGCAACTAGCCCCCGGTCCCACCTCCGTGGCATCCAGCCACGCCCAGCTATCCAAGGTTCTGCGCGTCCCGAGTTGCGGGTCTGAGTGGGGCAGGGCAGAATGAAAGCATGAAGAAAACAGTTGCGTTCAGTGCCCTGTTGTTTTCACTGTTTTTATGGAGTTGTGGGGGAGACAGTACCCTAACCGCGCCCACTTCCACGCCGACGCCTGTAGCGACCTCGATCACGCTTTCGGTGACCAGCCTGAGCCTCGCCTCGCTCGACGAGTGGATCACTGAGTGCGACTGCGAGCGTAACGGTTGCTCAGGCAGCTGCGACTCTTTCGTTGTCCGACTCGATACTGACGTTCGCTTCATCCCCGGTTCAATCCGAGCAGGCATCGCCCCTTCAGGGTAGCGCCAGCGCCACCCACTCGCTGGTCATGCCGCTCCAGGCGATCGGCATGACGATGTACTGGCGACCGTTGGCCATATAGGAGATCGGTGCCCCGGACACGCCGCCGGGCAGCTCTACCTCGGCCACCACGGCACCGGTCGCCTTGTCGTACGCTTTGAATAGCTTGCCGCCCACGTTTTCCGGTAACAATACCATCCCCCGGTCGACGCCTTCACCGAGAAACACCAGGGTGCTCGTGACCAGCGGAGACACCCGCGCCGCCTGCCCCAGCGGCGGCAGATCCAGGTCGCGAAGCGCCGGATGGTCCCGCGGACCGTCCCCGTTTGCAACGCGCCAGAGGATTTCGCCCGCGTTGAGGTCAATGGCTACGAGGCTACCATAGGGCGGCTTGAGCAACGGCAACCCCTGGGGGCCCTCGGCGATGTCGAGTGACTCCATCACGTAGGCGACGTTCGAGCGTGGGTGCTCCGATCTCTTCAACCCCACCACGACCGGCGTCCGGACCGTCGGGACGTAGAGCGTGCCACTTTCCGGGTCGATGGCGGCGCCGCTCCAGTCGGCGCCCCCCACCAAGCCAGGGGCCTGGATCGTGCCACGGGTGCCACCCGGCAGTTCATCGATGAGGGTCGGCGGCGTGAAGAGGGGCCCCGAGACATACCCGGCCAGGATCTCCTCCGCCTCGCGGCGTAGCGCTGGTGTGAAATCGATCAGATCATCAACCGTGACCCCTTGCTGCTCGAAGGGCGGCGGTTTGGTGGGAAACGGCTGAGTGGGGGAGTACCACTCTCCGGGTACATTGCCCGCCGGCACCGAACGCTCCTCGATCGGCCAGACCGGCTCCCCGGTCACTCGGTCGAACACGTAGGTGAAGCCCTGCTTGCTGACGATGGCGATCGCCTTGATGTCGCGACCGTCCACGGTGATGTCGACCAAGTTGGGCGCCGCCGGAAAGTCGTAGTCCCAGACCCCGTGGTGCACCGCCTGGAAATGCCAGATGCGCTCGCCGGTCCGGGCGTCGAGACAGACCAGACTCTCGGCGAACAGGTTGTTACCCGGCCGG
>CAJWER010000220.1 GCA_913030785.1 uncultured Chloroflexota bacterium
CACAGACCTTGGCGGCGACCTGGTGGGAGACGTCATCGATGGCTGCGGGGATCAGTGCCGCGTACCAATAGGCCTCGTGATACTGCGTCGGCGAGCAAGTCTGGACGACCAGAACACCTCCGGGAGCCAGCACTCGGGCGCACTCCGCGATGGCGCGCCGGGTTGCCGCGAAGTCCGCGTCGGAACCCTCCTCCAAATGATGCAGTACGAAGTTGGCCAGGACCCCGTCGCAGATTTTGGCAGGCGCATTTCCGCCGCCAGTGGCTGGCAGGAGCTATACGATATCCTGTCCGACGCCGACGTATCCTGTGTCGAGGGTGCGCTGACCTTTGACGACATCGACACGTTGTGTGCCCTGGCCCGCGAGAGGTCCCATCGTGTGCCAGAGGACACCGTGTGAATTGCGGAGGAGGTGTGCTGGTGCCGCGCAGGGCCGGTTGAACGAGGGACCGATGGCACCACCCCGTGAAGCAAGATGGACACCGAATCAGGGCAACTGGCGACATCGCCAGAATTTGCCCCTCTGAGGGATGTCGCCTGGACTAAGGTGCGGGGGTTTCACTCTCGTGCTAGTATATAGATATGTACAGCGGTGCAGCAGTCCGGCGGCCAATATTCAGGGAAAATCACGTTGCGCCAGCGCGCCAGGATGAATTCCTTCGCTGCCTGAGCAGGAATGGCCTCAACGTGACCGCAGCTTGTCGTGCTACTGGCCTTGCAGGTACCGCAGGCGTCTATCTCCAGCGGAAATACGACGAGGATTTTCGTAAGCGCTGGGAGGATGTTGTAGATCAGGTCCTCGACGATCTCGAAGAACGCCAGTGGCAGGCAGCAGAAACCAACCCCACAGATAGACGCTGGGTCCTCAACAGACGCCGTCCTGGCCGGTGGGTGAAGACCGTCGAAGAAGAAATCAAGTCAGAGGTGACATCCCTGTCGGATGAGGAACTAGAGAGAATCGTCGCCCAGGGGTGAGGTCCTCAGAGGTAGGCAGGCTGCTGGTCCACAGGACTCCGCTCTGACGCTTCTTTTTCAGACTACCGATAAGGTCGGTACTCGTTGGTATTCACCTAAAAAAGGAAAACACCTGCCGACACCGACAGGTTCTCATCCGGGGAAGCGACCCCCAAATAGGGGGCCCCATCACATAACTGCAGGCATGCTTCAGCCACGCTTCGCCAACCTCTTCCTGACAAACCAGACGATCGGTGCCCCGAGGGCTATGTAGAAAAACTTGATTCCAAAGATCCCAGCTGGCGCCGCGCCTTCCAAATATGTGACGGCGATCACATCGGCCACAGAAAAGCCTCCCGTCGCATCCACGCGGATGGCGGGGGCTAATGGGCCGAAGTATGACGTATCGCTCGTTAAGTATTTTTTCGTTCACTCACGGCGTTACTCGCTTCGCTGATCAATTCGACGACGGTGCTTTCTTTAGGACTCGCTATCCCTCTCAGAACGAATCTATTTGCGGAGATGATCCAAGTGAAGTTCTTACTGCTCGTTTGAGTGGATTGGGCTGCTCTCGGGCTGATAGTGGTAATAGCCCTCGACCGGAATCATCAGGTGGGCATAGTCCGAACCCGGAAACATCACATAGGGTTCGCCGCGGGTAAAATCATCTGTGAACTTGCTCAAACTAGCTGGGTCTTTGGGAAACACCATCAGATGCGGTCCCGATTCGATCCATTGAGATGGATCCTTCGCGTCGGATTTCTTCATCACCATCCGCGTGGTATTGTCCTCGCCCATGTCTCCATGGAGCATCCACGCGAAGCCATCGCGCTCGAGTTGGGGTTTTTCGTTCGCCATCCAGGCTTGTAACCAAACCCATGACGTTCCATCCACACAGGCGGGCATGGCCTCGTGTGCGTTCTTCCAGCCCCTTTCCGGGTCCGACATCCCGCGGGGGTTGGCGGCCAAACAGCGCCAGCCATTATTCCCCTCGCGCAGGATGATGGGCATGCCCTCGGGATCGAAGTTCAAGACGGTGGCATCCGCGGCGAGGAATGAGGGCGCTGCGGACGAGTACGCCCAGATTTGCCATGCTTCGCTCGTGTGGGGAAGATCTGGCTCGCCGGCAAGTGCGGCACCGCCCGGGGATTCAGACTCTTGTTGAGGGGAGGGTCGTCCACAAGATATCCACATAGAAGCGGAAACCGCGCAGGCGGTGAACAGGACGGAGATTGTTTTCATGCTTGAGCTCCTTTTGTCGTAACGGAAACCAAAGAAATCCGTGCGGTTTGATGGTAGGTACCGGTTTCGAAAGGAGGCGCGTGCGCGGCTGCGAGGATACTTCCAACCGCCCCCACGAAGAGCAGAATACGCCGACCGGTAGAACATGGCAATGTAGAAGAACTTGGTCCCGATGATTCCAGCCTCCCGATTCCCGTAGGCATCTGGAAAACTGGGTGTGCCGAAAAGGGTTACGATCACGACTTGATACACAGCTATGCCTACAAAACCGCTCAGCACGAGATATGCTGCCCACGTTAGGGCACCCATTTCAATTCCTCTCCTACGCGCCGAGGGTGAATGACTTACTTCACCTTTTTTGTTAAAAGCACCAACCACCCCGGTGCCATGTTCATCCACGTATGGCTGAATCGCTGGCTCACAGGTCTCCTGCCACATCCCGAGGGTTGAAGGATCTACGATCCTGGCGAAACTGAATCGAGAAAGGCTCAGCCACATCGCAGCTTTTCCACCTACTCAGGGAAACTCCAGGTAGCAATCCGCAACCCACGCGGTGGGCCATTGTAACAGAAGCTTCAATGTCCCTGCCGCCAACCGCCTGTTGGTTGATTGTCTTGTTCTCAGCGGCCAAAGACACGTCAGTTTTCGTGTTGCGCACCTTGCCGTAACGCTGAAGCATGGTGGGAGACTTCCACCCCCCAATCGCCTGTAGGTAGTGCGAGGATATGCCCTTCTCCAAGGCACGAGTCGCAAAAAGGACCGGGTCATGGACCTATACGCAAAGCCCCCGTCTCATCCAAAGCGGACGACACGGGGGCGCCGCTCAGACGACTTCTGAGAAGCGCTCCGATCCCATGGACCGGAGCGCTTGCATCTGGATGGACGAGCAGATCAGCCGCCCATACCTCCTTGACCGCCCTGACCCCCACCTGGGCCGCCCCGGATGTGCATGGGTCGCTAGTTCTTCGGGCCGAAGGAGGCCCCCAGGAGACGCATCAACTGGGGGGCGTTTTTATTGTCTACCTCGGCGTCAAGCAGGTCGACGACGCTGTCGACGATCTGCTGGACGATCTCGTTGCGGGCGCTGAGCACATCTTCGCTGGGCTCGCCGCCGCCGCGGCGGATGTCGCGCTCGATTTTCATGGCCTCGCGATACATCTCGTGAATGTCCCGCAATTGCTCGCGGACCTCTTCGGGCAATTCGGCCCGTGGACCCTGACCACGCGGACCACCCGGACCGCCGCCCGGACCACGCATGTGCTCGCCTTGGTTTTCCGTTTCCTTAAAGACTGGACCAATATCGATACCGACGCGCCCGACTCCCGGCCGTGGCTTCGGGGAGGGGAGTGGGGCTATGCCTACAGGTTCCCTATGGAATTGAGGGTTTATGATAATCGGCCCGATGTCAACCGTCAGGCGCCCGAGGTAGTGCGCGGCGTCCTCGGGCAGGTCTTCATCCTCGAGGATGTCTTTGAAGAGCCCCATCAACTCCTCTTTGACGTTTTCGCCACCGCCCCCTGCGAGCGGCGGCGGTGGGGCGACGCCCTCGCGATCTTCGCGGGGCAGGTTGAAGAAGAGCAGCAGCGATTCGGCGTGCTCGGAGAGGTCGCCGCTGTCGATGGCTTCCTGGAAGATCGGCCGCAGCGATTCGGGCGCCGGCGGCGGACCCATGGGCTCGCCGTGCTCGCCTTCGCGTTCTTCGTGGCTCCTGGCTAGGGCCGCGCTCAGCCCCAGGCAAAGTACGCCGGCCAATAAGGCCAGATTGCGCAATCGATACATAAGTAGGCTCCTTGTGAGTGCGGCGCCTCCGGTGGCGCCATGAACTTGAAAATGTTGCCCGCCAATTTATGCAAATAAAATAGTGCTTCGCAAGAAGGGCCATGTCCCAAGTTAGCTGTAGAATCTGTCGCGGTTCGAGATCGTGGTCTGTAGATGAAGTTACCAGCGGCGAGGTGTGTGCAGAATACATGGCGTGGGGAGAGTCACAGGGGGGACGAGGGGGCAGGAGGCTGCCAGTCCACGACCTCTACCCCCCCGGTTGCCTTAGCTGGAATCAATAGCATCATCACGATAGATCGAGAGTTGGTGCAAACGCAGAATCTCCTGCCGATACCGACAGGTACTGATCCGGGGAAGCGTCCCCCAAATAGGGGGCCCCATCACATAACTATGAGAGCTGGTGTAGAGATTAGTCGGATGAAAAATACGAAATACCTCATCAAAAGCCACACTCGTCTTTGGCCGCGTTCCACTTGCGGTTAAACGTTCCTATATCATGTGGATCCCACCACTGTCGCTGTTCCTGAGCAGCCGATCCCGCCAAGCACTTCCCCTCCAACCCCTGCCTATAGGCCGGGTTAGCGCCGTACGGACACGCGGGAGACGTACATATAAACACCTGCTCAATAAATCCATTCGGATCGACTCCCATACGAAAGCAGCTCTCCTCCGCCCGTTGGCCATCCACTTCGATCGTCATCATTTGTGCTTGGAATGTTTCTATGGCCATGGGTAGTTTGGTAAAAGCCTCTACGCAACTGTCATCCGCATCAGCTAATTGCCCCTCCTTCACGCACTGGTCTATCTCACTGATGTCGTCTACCGTAAAGTTGTTATGCCACATCGCGTCTTCGATACATGTTTTTAAATATCGTTCTGTTGGCTTCCGATCCTTTATCCATCTCCCATCGACTTCCTCATCAGGTTCACTGTGACAATTCCTAAACGTACGTGCGTTGATCTTCTAAAAATTAGCTTTGCAAATCTCCGCTTTTGCCTGCGCTTCCGTAGCGATTCGACCCTCCTCAGCATCCCCAATGGGTGCAGCTCTGTGACTCCCGACGTCCATGTCTCGCCCTTCATTAATTGGTGCAGCACTATCGTCCGCCGTCGGGATATCAGCTTGAGCTGCAACCGTTGCAACATTAAGTACTGCAAAAGTTAATCCAACCATTAAAAAGTTTTTGCATAACTACGCCCTTAGCAACGATGA
>CAJWER010000221.1 GCA_913030785.1 uncultured Chloroflexota bacterium
GTTGACGCTGCTAATCTTGTATGCCAGTGAGCCGCTGGCGCCGTCTGTGTTCGAGCCCAACTCTGAGTAGGCGGGCCTTGGAAAGGTGTTCAGCACCACAAGGGCGCCGGTCCGCGAGGCAAGCTGGTCGAAAAGGTTGACCAGGCTCTCGGAGACATCGTCTGCCCACCACGCACCCATCTCAAAGTCGGGAACATACAGGTCCGGCAACAAGGACAGCACGACGATGTCGGGATCTGCATCACCGACCTTGTAGACGCCGCCAAGGACATCTTGGGTCACAGTGTCGAAGCCGCCGAAAGAGACCGATGGCGCTATTTCGTTCTGGTACAGGCGCCACTTCAGGTAAGGCTCAATACCCTCCACGGTGAAATTTCGGAGGAAGGCAATCTCGAGCGGCTTGCCGAGGTCCATGTTCGATTCACGATCCAGCCGTTGGACGACCGACAACACGGACGCCAACGACCCGTCCCCTGACTCACCAAGGATGTTGTGAAGCGTGGAATTCATTATTGGCTGTGGACTACGGAGGGGCCTTGCCTGA
Organism: uncultured Chloroflexota bacterium; assembly: GCA_913030785.1. Classification (GTDB taxonomy): domain Bacteria; phylum Chloroflexota; class Dehalococcoidia; order Lucifugimonadales; family CAJWER01; genus CAJWER01. The sequence goes on from CAJWER010000221.1 coordinate 545, forward strand.
GCCGCGCGATCTAACCCTCGAACAACTCCTTCCTGTCGAGCTTGTTCTCGAGAGAAAAGTCGAGGTCAAACAGCTTGCAGCCTCGGCACATCTCTATCTGATTCCGCTCACCGGTAGAATGAAGCTTCCTGATCCTGGCCCATTTTTCGTTGTGCCAGATGTCCGTGATGGTCTCTCTGTTGAGATCGCCCATGGCGAACTTGGCATCGTAGTCCATGGAGCACAGGGCAACGATCCCCATAGTCGTAATATGCATGGTCGACCAGGGCAAAATGCACGGATGGTAGATGTCGCCGTACGCCGCGTTGTGTCCGCCCTCGGTCTTTTCCTCCACGTCGATCTGGTTGCCCCAGTTGTGCAGCTGCTTCATATAGATCCGGTCATGGGGCTTTTTGTACTTATCCCAGAACTCCTCCCACCTGAGCACCTCTCTGCGTCCCTCCACGGTTCTCAAATCCTGCATCGAGACACCACGTACTCTGACTATCATTTCTGGTTTCACTCTGTCTCGAACCTCGAACAGGGTCACTATATTGGACATCACGTTTTCGAAGTTCAGCCCGACGCGCATTTTTTCGTAGGTTTCCTTTTCCACCGAGTCAATAGAAAGCATGATGTCGTCCAGACCCGCTTCGAGGATGTCCGTAGCCCTCTTCTCCGTTAGCAGCGATGCGTTCGTCGACATCGTCACCTTGTTGATTCCCGCTTCCTTGAGACGTCGTATCCGCGGAACCAATTTCTTGTCCAGCAGTGGTTCGCCTGCCCGTTGGATGCACACCGCCTCGATCCAGTCGGAATATTCAGACATCTCTGAAACGATTTTCTCGTAAAGCTTGTCCGGCATCAATGGGGTGGATTTGTCCCATTCATCTATTGCACAGAAAGGGCATTTTGCATCGCAAACCCGAACCGTTTCAAGCTGGAAATACTTAGGGAAATGGAGAGCGTCATCAGCGTTTTCGAGTTTGACCCGCCGTGCGATCTGGTCCATCTCGGCCTGCATACTCTGCTTGCTCAAATTCTCTAGACTCGTGATCATTGATCCATATCCTCCCTAGTTCAGAGCGGACGCTGCCGCTAATGTTGGTATCTTAACTGGTCCGGCGGATTCTGTGGGCGACAGATCGACACCCTCACTCCTCGAATCCGTTTAGCTTGAGTTAATGACGCCGAAGCGTGACGAGGCCGCCTATAACTTCGGAGCGATCACGCTCTCCAACTGCTCCATGTACCGACCCACCGCGGCCCGGTCGTCCTCTTTGGGGGCCCACGGCGCATGGACGAAGTCCTCTCGTTTGAAGGGACCCTTCGTCGTCTCGTGGAACACGACGATATCGGTGCGGGGTATCACCGAGTGATAGGAGTTCTCGGATATACGCCAGAAAAACGTGGCTCCGCTGGCGTACTCGCCCATCTCAACGACCTCGATCACGTTGCCTGCACCATCGAATATCACGATGTCCAGGCGCCCTTCGACGATATGGAACGACTCGCTCTTGCCCAGGTGTTTGTGGGGCGGGATGTAGGTGCCTTTGGTATGCACGATGAGCATCTCGTGTACGGAGTCATCAACGCTCAGGTGCGTGCAGAGCCGCGCCCTCTCTCGCACATTCCCAAGTGCCCTGGACTTCAGGGACTCGATGTCGTCCTTGCCGACCTTCGTCACCGCGTCCATCGTATACAGCACTTCATCGCTCTCGACTCTCAGGTTCGGAGCGTTCATACGCCGTAAAACTCCCGAATGCTCGCAGCGACGTACTCCGCTTCGTCCGTCCCCAGATCCTCATGAGCCGGGATACAAAGGATGCGCTGGACCAGGTCCTCGGCCACCGGGATGTTCGGCTTCGGCAGATCCCGATACGCGGTGTGGTAGGGCATCAAAATGGGGTGCTGTACCTTGGTCTCAATACCCTTCGCCTCGAGGTGCTGCTTAAGATCGTCTCGCCGTTCCGCGATTATCGTGTACGTATAGTAGACGTTGAAGTAGCCCTCGGGCTCCTTGGGGCAGATCACGGCCTCGCCCAGCGCCTCGTCATAGAATTTTGCGTTTGCCCTTCTGCGAGACACCTTGTCGTCGAGTCGCCCCAGACCAACCAGCATCATGGCGGCCTGGATCGTGTCAATGCGACCGTTCGGACTGGGGAAGTGGCAGTCCTCTTTGTTGACGGTGCCTGCATACCTCAGGGAGACAAGCCTGTCACGAAGCTCCTCATCGTCTGTGACGACCGCGCCGGCCTCCCCATAGGCGTTGAGCAGCTTCATCGGGTTCATGCTGAACGCGCCGAGGTGACCGAAGGAGCCAGCTTTGGAGCCATTGTAGGACGCGCCGAAGGATGGAGCCGCATCCTCGATCAGATACAGTCCGTGTTCGTCTGCGATTTGAGCGATTCGGGTTATGTCGCAGAGCCTGCCAGTGAAGTGCACCGGCAGGATGGCCTTCGTCCTGGATGTGATCGCAGCCTCTATGAGCTCCGCATTGATCGTCAGGTCTTCGGTGATGTCGACGAACACCGGTCTCGCGCCGCACAAGTTGATCGCGTTTGCCGTGGCTATCCAGGATAGGGACGTCGTAATGACCTCGTCGCCCGCGCCGATCTCCAGGGCTCGCAGGGCAAAGTACAAGGCATCTGTACCGGAGTTAACCCCGACTGCATACCTCCGCTGGGACAACTCCGCAATCCTGGTTTCGAACTGCTCTACCTCCGGCCCGAGCAGTATCCTGCCGTGAGTCAAAACCCGGTCCACGGCCTGCAGCAACTCATTCTTGAGAGACGTGTCTCTTACGCGCAGGTCTAGAAACGGTACCCGGTAAGTGTTGCTCAAGATGTTGTCCATTCCGGCTTCATTGAGTCATCGAGATCAGACAGCGTCCGGCCTCACCGGTGCGCACAGTCTCAACTGCATCGTTGATATCATCCATCCCGAAACGGTGGGAGATCTGCTCATCCAGCTTCAGCTTGCCCAGCTTGTATAGCTGTACGTACCGCGGAATGTCCACATCTGGCTTCGTCTCGCCGCCGTGGGAACCGATCATGCGCCGCCCAAAGTGGAGTGGAAAAGAGTCGATGGTTATCTGCTCATCAACGTATGGCACACCTGCAAAAATCGTCTTGCCGGTATTGCTGGTGGAGTCGTATGCGGTTTGTCGCACGCCGTTGTTTCCGGTGACATCGACCGTCGCATCGAAGCCATCGCCGCCGGACAGCTCCATCAAGTACTCGTGGGCATCGCCCTTCGCGGAGTTGAACGTGTGGGTGGCCCCAAATGCCGCCGCCTGCTCCAACTTGTTGTTGTGGAGGTCGATGGCCACTATCGGATGGGCGCTCACCATTGCCGCGCCCTGAATGACGTTCAGCCCGATGCCACCTACACCGAACACGGCGATCGACTGGCCGGGCCTAAGGCTCGCGTTGTTGAACACGATGCCCAGTCCGGTCGTCACGGCGCATCCCAACAGCGCGGCCACGTCGAGGGGCATGTCGTCTGGGATTATCGTGACCCGGTTCTCGGACACGACAGTCCGTTCGCTGAAGGTGGTAACCCAGCCGGCGCTGATTGTCTCGCCGTTGCGATTGTATCTAGGAGGCGCCGAGTCGATGCCCGGGCCTTTTATCCAGTGCAGCACGACATGATCGCCTGCCGCAACCTTGCGCACACCGGGTCCGACGTCTTCGACGATGCCTGCTCCTTCATGGCCCAGCAGATGTGGCAGATAGGGGTCGTCGCCGCGCCTGCCACTAATCTCCTCCATCTGCTTGCCGCAGACGCCGCTGTACTCGACCTTCACCAGTACCTGACCGACCTCCAGGGTAGGTATCTCCAGGTCTGCCACCACGAGAGGGGTGTTCTGAGCTTCGAGAATTGCTGCTTTCAATGTGCTCCTCGTGCTGTATATTTCTACGCCGTAAAGAGTGGTGCTACTCGAATACGATGTATGAATAGTCGCCTGTGTAGCCGCTCTCTGCCATGAACCACTCCCATTCATCGGGTGTGTAGAACGACCTACAGGTAAGCTGCCAGTACAGTAGATTCGCCTTCTCTCGTTCGTTCCTGTACGACTCTACGATCACGTGCTTGTTCTGCTTGCCGACCCGCTCGATCTCCTGGAGGGCCTTGCGCAGCTCGTAGTTATAGAGATTGTGCAGTGTGGTTATCGAAATGATGTAGTCGAAGTAGTCGTCCTCGTAGGGTAGGGAGGTGGCGTTGCCGGCCGTAATGAACGGCTTCACCTCTTCCTTGGCGTTCTCGATCGCATAGCGCGAGATGTCTATCCCTCGCACCATGATTCCAGGGTGGATCTGCGTAAGCTCGTACAGAAGGTAGCCCTTGCCGCAACCCAGATCGACGACGGACGACCCAGATGAGAGGCCGTAGTGCCGGCTCAGATCTTCGGCCACGGGCCGCCAGCGGCCGTCATACCGATAACCGCCATACCCGTACTTTCGGTCGCCGTCCCAATAGTCGTAGCCAAACTTCTTTGAGATCTCAGCGCAGGCAGCCTTGTCCAGCCCAATTACGCGCTCCTGCAAATAATCTCTCTTGCTTGCACTGTGGATTTTCTGAATTAAATCAATGTAGGCCATTGATTACGTACTTGATTGCATTCCAACCACTGCAAAATCGATAGCAATCCCCGTCATC
>CAJWER010000222.1 GCA_913030785.1 uncultured Chloroflexota bacterium
GGAGTAGGCGGGGCAGAAGATTTGCCAGCTATAGCAAAAGAGCGGCTCCGCAAGACCGGAGCCGCTCTTTTGCTATAGCTGGATGGACTGCAGTTGTCGATTTAGAAACTGAAATTGAGGCCGATGCTGATTTCGCTGTGGGCGACTGTTTTGTCCTCCGTGCCGGAATTGACTAGCTCGTCGATTGCGCCTGCGGGCACTTCCACGCCGGTCTCGCCTTCAATCTCGCTCGCGATCTGGTCCTTTAAGGCGTTGGTCGCCAAGGCCGTCACCGAAAAGACCGAATACCGGCGCAGGTCTACCCGCAAGGACAGCTTGTCGTTCAGCGCATAGCGGGCGCCACCACCATAGCTGAAAGCGCGGTTGGTCTGCGTGTCGGCTACGGCCGAAAGCGCCGCCTGGGCGGCATCGGCATTGACGTCGAAAATCGCGACCTTGGCGCCGGCCGCGGCCAGTGAATGGCATATGCGACCACCGAGTCCGCCACTGCCCCCAGTCACGACGGCGACAGCACCATTCAAGTCCATAAAAGCCCCTCCAGATTGGCGGTGCAGTATCGACCTAGACCCGCGGCACGATATGCTGCATCGAACGAGTGATGTGTGCGAAATTATAGCATGGGGTGGGACCCCTGACGCGCCGTCAGCAGAGTTTCGGAAGATCGGTGCCAGCCCACTTATCAGCTAGTCGATGAGTCGAATTTCATAGTTGACGTCATCAACATCCGGTAATAAGACCGGACAATCTTGGAGGTGTGTGATGGAACTCGGGATGGTCGGACTTGGCCGGATGGGTGGAAATATGGCGCAGCGCCTGCTCGAGGGCGGCCACAGTATCGTTGCGTACGACCCAGGCGTCGAGGCCGTTGAGGCTGTCGAGGCACTGGGCGCTCGTGCTGGAAATTCCCTCGAAGATTTGGTGTCGCTGCTCTCTCCACCCAGGGCGGTGTGGTCCATGGTGCCGTCGGGAAGCATAACGGAGGACACGGTTTCGGCTCTGGGGGACCTGCTCTCCCCCGGCGACACAATCGTGGACGGTGGCAACTCCAACTACAAGGACAGCGTACGCAGGGCGTCCGAGTTGGGCAAGAAGGGCGTGACGTTCCTCGACGCTGGCACCAGTGGAGGTATATGGGGGCTCACCGAGGGATACAGCCTGATGGTAGGTGGCGAAAAGGAAGCGTTTCAGCGATTGGAACAGGTCTTCCAGACGCTAGCTCCTGGGCCTGACCATGGCTACGGCCACGTCGGTCCCGCGGGTGCCGGGCACTTCGTCAAAATGGTGCACAACGGGATCGAGTACGGGATGATGCAGGCGTATGCGGAGGGTTTCGAGCTGATGGAAGCCAAGGAGCAGTTCGGGCTCGACCTCGCGCAGATCTCAGAGATATGGCGCTACGGAAGTGTCGTACGCTCCTGGCTTCTGGACCTGACAGCTGCGGCACTGCAGGAAGATCCGGAGCTTTCCGGTCTGCAGGCCTACGTCGACGACTCCGGGGAGGGACGTTGGACGGTCGAGGAGTCTATCGAGCTCGCAATACCAATTCCAGTGATTTCGGCTTCGCTTCAGGCCAGATTCCGGTCACGCCAGGATGGCCCATTCGGCGTAAAGCTCCTCGCAGCGATGCGCAACCAGTTCGGAGGACATGCCGTAAAGAAGGCGTAGCGAGGGCTCCAGCATGCATGAAATCGCAAGAGCCTCAATGGATGGCGTCCCGTACGTCACGACCGACCAGATGCGCGAGGTCGACCGTTTGATGGTCGAGGAGTACGGGATAGTGCTGCTCCAGATGATGGAGAACGCCGGCCGCGGACTGGCTCGTCTGGTGCGAGACCGCTTCCTGGGTGGCGATGCTCGAGGGGGACGTGTGATGGTGTTTGCAGGTGGTGGAGGCAACGGAGGTGGGGGTCTTGTGTCTGCGCGCCGGCTGGCCGGATGAAGGGACGCCGTGCAGGTAATTCTGGCTAACGAACCAGACCGGCTATCTGAGGTTACAGGTCATCAGCTAGCGTTCCTGGAGCGTGTGGGCGTGCCGTACACGGTGGCCAGCGACGACGTAGTAGCGATTCCGGCAGATGATATGGTTATCGACGCACTTGTCGGCTACAGCCTGTCGGGGGTCCCGCGGGGGGCCGCGGCAGCCCTTATTCGCGAGGCAAACGGTACCGCCGCTCCCGTTCTATCGCTGGACTCGCCGTCCGGGGTGGATACTGCCACAGACGAGGTGTACGAGCCCGCGATTGAAGCTACCGAGTCACTGACGCTTGCCCTTCCCAAGGTGGGGCTTCGCGCAGCCGAGGCGTCACGTCGGTGAGCTGTACCTCGCTGACATTGGAGTTCCGCCTGAGCTGTATACGAGGCCGTTGATAGGGCTGGAAGTTGGGCCCGTGTTTGCAAAGGACGACCTGCTAAGCATCTGGTGACGCGCAAGCTTGCGAATAACGGGGTCCCAAATTGGCGGAGCTATTTTCAGCGGCTGAGGGAGTCCTCAGATGCTATCGAGACCCGCCGGCGACCGCAGGAACGACACTGATCTCGTCTCCGTCGCTGGTGTCCGTTTTTAGGCCGTCCAGAAACCGCACATCCTCGCCGTTTATGTAGATGTTGACGAAGTTGCGAAGCTCGCCTGCTTCGTCGCAAAGACGGTCCTTGATGCCGGTAAACTGCGCTTCGAGAGCGTCCACGACTTCGCCCAGATTTTCACCTTCTACCGAGACCTTGTCTTCGCCTTGGGTCAGCCGCCGTAGCGGCGTCGGAATTCTCACCATCACGCTCATGCTCTGGGTCCTCCGGTGTTTGTCGCAGGCCGATACGGTGTGTCTCAGCCTTCTACTATACTACCGCCAACGGGGTCGACCCGCACGCCTTTGGAGGCGATCCAGTCGACGCCGCTGGATATTGCCTCTTCGGACCCTTCAAGCTCCAAAACCACCCATCCGGCGTCTTCAACCACCTCGGCTCGTCGAATGTTGGTGACGATATCGAACTTGTGGCCTAGCTCGTGGATCAGCGGCTCGGTGATCAACGTAGGTGGGAACGTGAATTTCAGTCGTCTTCGTGCCATATCCGCTCCCCTCACGGCTTCAGATACGCCGCCATATTCTCCTCAAAGGACTTGTAGGTGGGCCTGATGTTGATGGGTTTAGCGATGTCGCTGACGACCTCCTGTGTCTTCAGGCCGTTGCCGGTGATGAAGGCCACAGTGACCTCGTCGCGCTTGATCGCACCACTCTCAGCCAGTTTGCGGAGCCCGGATATGACGACACCACCGGCGGTCTCCGTGAAAATCCCTTCGGTTTCGGCGAGCAGTTGTATGCCCTCGACGATCTCGTCCTCTGGGGCGGCAACCGCTGTCCCTCCGGTGTCCTGGAGGGTCTGGACAGCGTACGGGCCCGCGGCCGGATCGCCGATCGCTAGCGACTTGGCGATTGTGTCCGCCTTCACCGGTTGCACTACCCTGGAGCCTTTTTCGAAGGCCTGCACGATGGGTGAGCACCCTTGGGGCTGTGCCAGGTGCATGTTCGTTCTTGCACTGTCGATCAGTCCGACATCGGCCAACTCGGTGAGGCCCTTCCATATCTTCGTGTGCAATTCGCCTGAAGCGGCGGGCACGACACAGTTGTCCGGGGCACGCCAGCCTAACTGTTCCGCGACCTCATATCCGAGAGTCTTACTGCCCTCGGCGTAGTAGGGACGCATGTTGATATTGACGAAGGCCCATCGCAGGTCGTCCGCAAGCTCGCTGCAGAGACGGTTTACCTGGTCGTAGCTGCCGTCGACAGCCACCATCGTAGGGCCGTAGACCGAGGCGCCAACGATCTTGCCAGACTCCAGATCGCCCGGAAAGAAGACGACCGTCTTCATGCCGGACTTGGCGCCATGGGCTGCTACGGAGCCCATAAGGTTCCCTGTGGAGACGCAGGCGAGGACCTCGAACTCGAACTCCAGCGCCTTCGTTGTGGTTATGGATACGGGCCGGTCCTTGAAAGAGAACGAGGGATTGACACTGTCATTCTTGATGTACAGGTTATCCAACCCGAGTTTCTGGCCCAGGTTATTGGCCTTCAACAGCGGGGTGAATCCTGTGCCCAGATCCACCGCATTCTCGGCCTCTACCGGCAGAAAATCGTGGTAACGCCATATCGTATGGGGCCCTTCGGCGATGCTTTTCCTGGTCACGGTCCTGGCAATGGAGCCGTAGTCATACGCGACTTCAAGCGGGCCGAAGCAGTATTCACAGGCATTTATGGGCTCTATCGGATAATCGCGGCTGCACTCTCTACAGCGTAGCGACGTGACGTGGGACAATTAAAGAGGACCTCCGAGCGGACGGGAATTACCGGGACATGCATCCCCGACCTCGTGTAAGGGAGGGGAAGCATACAAAATGGTAGCAACAGCCACGAATGGCTGTCAAGAAAGCTCGACCCGTTTGGTTGAAGGGCCACAGGTCGCCCCTTATACTGCCGATACCAACTCCTTGTTTGAGGCGAGCTTGATGGAGCAAGGCAACCGAGTACTGCCCCTGTTTCCACTTAGCGCTGTGCTGTTCCCAGACGCGGCGATGCCGCTGCGCATCTTCGAGGATCGTTACAAGCTGATGGTGCAGCGCTGTCTCGAATCAGACTCCGAGTTTGGGGTCGTCCTGATCAAGTCTGGGTTCGAAGTCGGCGGGCCGGCGGAAACCTACTCTGTAGGTACCGTAGCTCGGATATTTGACGTGCAACGGCGCGACGACGGGACTACGCGTATCGCCGTCGCTGGGCGTGAGCGCTTCCGAATAGATTCCATCACCCAGCAGTTCCCTTACTTGGAAGGGCAGGTGACTCTGTTGGCGGAGGATTCTGGCGCGGCTCTCTCCCAGGACGAACTGATGGCGGTGCGAAGGATCACCGCCGCACAGGTGCGCCTGGTGCATGGACTGAACGGAGGATGGATTCGTGAACCCAGCCTGCCTGACGACCCGGTGACCCTATCCTACTTTATCGCTGCGCTCCTTCAAGTGGAGGGCGATGAGAAGCAGGCAGTACTCGAGGAGTCAACGACCGCCGACCGTCTCAAGTTGGAGCTGAGCCTCCTCAAGCGGGATTGCGCGGGGCTAAAGGAGCGTGTCGCCAAAAAGCTTGGTAGGGAGTCCGGCTAGTCGTGATTGCCATTGCGCGGTCTGCGATGCCT
>CAJWER010000223.1 GCA_913030785.1 uncultured Chloroflexota bacterium
AGTTGCCGTTCTAGTGGGGGGGGTAATCCTGGTATGGGTAGCCCAAGCAACTAACAAGGCTGACGACTCAGTGGTCAGAAAAGTGCTGGACTTGCAGACCTCGGTCCTCAAAGCTGAGCTTCCAGTCGTTAGAGAAAGGCTCGTCGCGCTGGAATGCTCGACTTATTCCGAATGCGACGAAGCTCTAAGAGATTATCGGGCCGCCCTCGTACCCTACTGGACGATACTAGGGACCGCGGTTGCGGAACTTGGGGCTCTGCAAGAGGCGACGGCTGATCCCGCGCTTCTCGGTGTAGTGAATAGCTTCCGGGAGTTCTATTCCGTGAGACTTGAAGCCGTCCGTCTGGATATGGAGGCCATCGGTTCCAAGATCGACGTAGCATTGTTGGAGGCCGGTGCCAAGAAATGGGAAGAGTCAAGGTCAAGAGCGAGCGATGTTTCGGAAGCGTGGGACAGGTACGCTGGGATTGAGGAATAGCCAGTTCTGCGATCCTGGACACCGGCGCGATGGGAGGTACGACGATACCTTACCTATTCTTCGCCACAACACGATGATCGGTCAACCGTCGTGTTGCGAAGCTGAGCCAGGCACGGCGCCTACTCCAGTGGAGGCAGATACTCCGCCTGCAGAGTGAGCATCCGGTCCAGCAGCGCCTCCGCACGCTGGACGCTGTCCACGTTCGGGTCCAGCAGCAGCGCCTGAAGCGCGAGGTCGCGGCTACTTTCGGCCCACGCCGCCACCACCAGCTCCTGGATGTCTTGCTCCCTGCGCACCATCGAGGCGATCGCAAGTGGAAGCGCGCCGATGCGCTCACCGGTGACGCTGCCGTCCGCGAACAGCCCTGCCGTCTCCACGATGCTATCGTTGGGAAGGTTGTCGATCGCTCCTTGGTTCGGCACGATGACCGACAGCAGTCGGCCCTTCTTCCGCAAGTGCAGATGCTCCATGACCTCAATAGCCAGCGTCCTACCGAACGACAGCTCGTCTGCATCGGACGGAGGCCGGACCCAATCGGATATCGGCTTGCTCCCGTCGACGTATGGGCCCAACCTGGTCTCGACGGTCCGGTGCTGGTCCAGGAAGTGGTCGTAGTCGTATCCCTTCGTAAAATACTCGGAGCCGTAGGATAGGTACTCGCCGACGTGGCTGTCGCCGGTGGTCGGGAATACGCCGAACCTGTCCCACAGCGCGCAGCACATCTCAAAGCCCTTGGGTGGTCCGATCTCCTCTACCCGGGCGCGGAGCTGCGGAAACAGGTCCTCGCCCGTCTCCTTGTCCCAAAATTCCAGCATCCAGTTGAAGTGGTTGACGCCGCCAACCTTGGCGGTCATGCGCTCTCTGGGTATGTCCAGAAACTCAGAGAACCGCCCCAAAGTGGACAGGTCGACACCCCCGCATAGCCCCACAGTCTTAATCGAGCTATGGCGATTCAACGCCAGGCAGATCCGGTTTTCCGGGTTCGTGAAATTGAGGATCCAGGCGTCCGGGCAAAGCTCTTCCATGTCCCGGGCGATGGACACCATCGGCGTCAGGTTGCGAAGTGTATGAAACACGGCCCCAGGACCGCCGTTCTCGCCGTAGCAGTGGTGGAATCCCAGCCGCAGCGGCTCCAGGTAATCCTGTCGCCACAGGTCCATGCGATTGATGGCGATCGACGTCACGACGAAGTCCGCGCCGGCCAGCGCCTCCCGCTGGTCGGTGGTCCGTGACAGCCGCAGCCGGTCGGGCATGTGCTCTTGAAGTTGCTGGACGAATGCCCAGGTCCGCTCCAGGGCCTCCTCGCTGATATCGACCAGCACTAGCTCGGCGCCGCGCAGATCCGACGACAGGTACAGGTCGGCTACCGTACGGGCCGCGAATATCCTACTCCCGGCGCCGACTATCACGATCTTCGGCGGCTTTGGTGGAACGGTCGTGCTCACTAATGCCTCCATGGTCCAAATATTTACCAAGAGTAGGACCTGACCCTCCGCTTTGCAATGAAGTGACCGACGAGTGCCCGGCAAATTACTTCAGACTCCAACTCGATTCGATTCACACCCTTGAGCCAACTGGTAAACTTCGGCCACGCGATCGGGGCCGGTAGGCTTGCACAGGAAAGGACCAGAGATGAAACGGATCACGCGCGACGAGGCGATGGTGTATGAGTTCGACCACCGGCACGAGCCGAGCTGCAGTCTCGATCGAAAACTGTCTTAGCGGTGAAATTGGCTCCGTAGTCCCCGATGATTTCTTGTTCATCATGCTCGAGCAGCGGATCCAACTGGTCCACTATTGTCGCGGGAACAGCGCACACGGTGGCTCTCAAGTCGAGCGGCACTCAGCCTACGCCCACACCTATACCTACAGTATCTAGCTGGGGTCTGGCGGCACTTGCCGCGGCACTGCTCGTGATGACGGCCATCCTGCTGCGACGGACCTCAGGCCACAGACCCGCCACTAGGCGGTAGAGCCCTAGGATATATTGCCCCCATGGGCTATATTGCCCCATAGGCACACTGATGCGACGTGGTAGATAGCTAGTCTGCTCGGAGAGAGGATTCGTCTATGGATATGACGCAAGTACTGGATGATCTAGGTGTAGGGAATGATTCCCTGACGGAAGAAAAGAAAAATGAGTTAGACGAGAGAGGGTATACGGTACTGCCAGGCCTGATTGGCGACAAGTGGCTGGCGGCGTTGCGGGAGCGATTCGAGGATCTATGCGATAAGGAGGGTGTTGCCGCGGGGACAGAGGTTCATCAGGAAGCGGGCACGCGCCGTCTCGCAGACTTGGTGAACAAGGGTGAAGATTTCGACCGGGTCTACACGAATCCTACCGTGCTGGCCGCAATCCACCATGTCATTGGACGTGATTTTAAATTGTCGTCTCTTAACGCCAGAGATGCTCTCCCTGGAGAAGGTCATCAGAAACTGCACACAGACTGGTCTAATGATTACGATGGGCGATTCCATGTAGCCAACTCGATTTGGCTACTTGACGATTTCACGGAGGATAATGGTTGCACTCGACTCGTTCCTGGCACGCATCGCGGACAGCAACCTAGCAGTGTTCTCAAAGACGCGATGGCATCACATCCAAAGGAAGAGCATCTCATAGCGTCGGCGGGTACCGTAGCTGTGTTCAACAGCCATATCTGGCACGGCGGCACTCTTAACCGCACTAAAGACAGTAAACGGAGAGCGTTGCACTGCTATTTCGCAGCGAGGGGACACGAACAGCAACTCAATCAGCGTGAGTACATCCGTTACGAGACCTGGAAACGAATCTCGAGAGCCGCAAGACACATTCTTGACGTCGAACTAGGCTAATCCTCGGCAATATCGAAGAACTCTTCATTGAAAACCCCAAACGCGTGCTGACGTTCGTGGACGGCACTAGCTAGTCTCCTCAGCCAGGGAGCAAAAGGAGTGCCTGTGGTCGAAGGGTTCAAGATCGAGTACGGTGAATACCCCCGGACTCTCGATGAGATGCTGGTTTCGGAGCATGGAAGCGCCAAGACCAGTCTCCCTAGCTGCTACCCGCCGCATTCCATCCTACTTGCCCTTAGTTTATACTGCCCCCAGAGACAGAGTTATGCGGAGTGGAATATGGTACTGTCGCTTACCTGTCACTAACTGATGGACTAACAAAGGGGCAAAGAGAAACCATCCATTGAACGAAGAATTCGTCATCCTGCGCATACTGCACATCGTTTTCGGCGTTTTCTGGGCCGGCTCAGCGATATTCCTTGCCACGATCCTAGAACCGCGGCTGCGGGCGCTGGGTCCAGCGGTCCAGGGACCTGTGATGAGGGCATTGATACCAGTCATGGTTCCGGCGATGCTCTTCAGCGCAACGATCACCATCGCCGCAGGGATAACTTTAGCCCTTAGACTTCGATGGGATGATCTGGACAGTTTCCTGAACACCGGCTGGGGCTGGGCGATTCTCATCGGATTCGTGGCGTCGATGGTGGCGTATACCATTGGCATGATGACCAGTGCAGCAGGCAGGCGCATGGTCGCGTTGGGGGACTCGATAGAGGGACGTCCGCCGACACCAGATGAGGGCGCACGGATCCAACAACTGGGGTCACGGCTAACCCTTTACGGCCGGGCCAATGCGGTGCTGGTGATCATCGCAGTGGTCAGTATGGCCTCCGCTCGCTTCGTCTAGTCACCGCCACTACCCCCCCCATCAGTTAAACTGCCCCCAGAGGCAGGTCCATGCTTGCAGAGATAGGACCTAGCGGCTATTCGGCGGTTCGAATCCGCCCGTCGCCTCCATCCTTCCAGCTACGGAATGGTGGATTTTGGGTAGTTTATTCAATCCTCTGTATTGGTCTATGCATACAGTCCATAAATATAGGCTAGGATTGTCTGGTGTCTTTATAGTCTCTCTGGTATCCACGGCAGGGTCATAAATGCGGGGTGGAGCCTAACGGCTAGGAATTCCATCCACCGGTGCGATAGCCGTCTTGATCGGTCGCCTCGTGAAGTTCTCGGTCGTTGTCACGGCCGGCTACTGGGGAGCGCCTATTCTCATAGGGTTTTTCGTGTGATTGGCGCGCCTTGTTCGCCCTGCAGCGTCGCGGCCCCTATATCGGGGGCTCGACGTACTCCCTGTCCTTCACGTATACCAGGAGCCTGCTGCGGGCATCTGTGACGACGATACGGTCTTGCTCGTCGATGGCTATGCCTGTCGGGCGCAAGAACGCTCCCAGGATGGGCATGACATCATCGATGCGGTTGAGGATCTTGATGGACTCGGGGTCCCTGTTGAGGTTGTAGAGCCCTGCCCTGGACAGCTCGAACACGTCGCCGTACAGCGCTGTGAGCACCTCTCCCTCCGGTTCGTATATCTGCACACGGTTGTTACCCCAGTCGGTGACGTACACGTCGCCGTCGTTGTCGACTGCTACCCCTGCAGGATGATCGAGGGCGCCTGATCCACTCTGGCCGCCGCCAAAACTCATCAGGTACCGCCCGTCCGCCGAGAATTTTTGTATACGGCTGTTGCCCCAATCGGCCACATAAACGTCACCGTGGGCGTCAAATGTGATGCCCCAGGGCCTGGACA
>CAJWER010000224.1 GCA_913030785.1 uncultured Chloroflexota bacterium
TCGCGGCAACGAAGCGTTCCCTTGAGGGCGCAGACGTGTTGATGCTGCAGCTCGAAATACCCTATGTGGTGTCGCTGGCCGCTGCCAGGGAGGCGAAGAAGCTCGGGGTAACGGTGATGTGGGACCCTGCACCTGCTAGCGCGGGGTTTCCGCTGGAGTCGTTCGAGGTCCTGGACGTGGTGACGCCGAACCAGACCGAGGCAGAGGCCCTCACGGGCATCGCCGTCACCGACATCCGATCCGCAAAGTCGGCTGCCGAAGAGTTACACAGAATGGGCGCGCCCACGGCGGTCGTGAAGCTAGGTGAAGACGGCGTCTACTACTCTGGTGCGGACGGCAATGGGCATGTTGGCTCCCACGATGTGGAGCAGTTGGATACAGTGGCCGCAGGCGATGCATTCGGCGGCGCGTTTGCCGTGGCGCTGGGCGAGGGCCGTGGCATCGAGACGGCTGTACGCGCGGGCGCAGCAGCCGGCGCGCTGGCCGTCACGAGGCGCGGCGCTCAAGAGGCGATGCCGTCACGGGACGAGGTCGAAAAGCTGATGTCCGGCAGCTAGCACCTCCCCCTTACAGGCAGACGCGACGCAGGCGATACGACTAGGCATCTTACGCGCCTAGTTGCCCTATCCACCACCGCCGCCAGAGTTGCCGCCACCACCACCGGAATTACCGCCGCCGCCGGTGCTAGCTCCACCGCCGGCGTTGCCACCGCTACCTTTGTCCGATCCACCGTCCGAACTGCCCGAACCTCCTCCCTGGCCGCCGCCACCGGTCTGGCCTTTGCCACGCTGTTCACGATCTGAACGATCAGGCGCCTTTCGCTCGTTTACGGGCTTGTCGTTGATCTCCTTGCGCTGGTTAGAAGCTTGATCGATATCTCTCTTGGCACTCTCGTCGGCGCGGTCCAGTACCCTCTGTAGTCGCTCGGCCTCCCTCTCGGCTAAGGACTCGGAGCGGGCCTGCGTACTCTCCAGGCACTTGTCACCACGCTCTTCGAGTTGCTCGAAGATCAGGAAGATCCGCTCGTCGATCTTATCGGAGTGCTGCTTGCCAGTGACGACCACTTCGTCGCTATTCCGGCCCTTCTTGCGGGTGAGCAGGATCAGGTCGTCGCCGCTTGTGCTGCAGCCACCGTCGTCGGTGGTAGTCGCAACCTGTGGACGGCCAGTTGACGTGTGTACGGCAGTTACCGTGTGTTCGACGGCCGCCGATGTATCCGTAGGCACGGGAGTCTCTTCGGCCTCCCCACCGCAGGCCGCCAGCAGGATGACGCCAAATTAGGAACGCTACGAGACCAAGGACTTTGGGTGATCTCAATGCTCACTTGCTCCCTATACGCCTGAGGGGGGTTGGCAAGGTGAGGTCAACGACGCCCCGTTATCGCACCTCCTATCTATGTGTACCGGTACGCGAACCGAAAGCCAATGGTACCTTTGGCCCAATAGCGCATGGCACCAGCCCTTTGTCCTGTATAATGCCGACAACATGACTGCCACACGTACGGAAAACGTCGCATACGGAGACTGGTACCTCCCGGTGCAGGTCCCGGAGCAGACCCGGACGGTGGTCGCGAAGCCGCCGATGAATGCGGTGCCGGACATTGCACAGGCCGTCCGCGATACCATCGCGGCACCTATCGCCCATGAGCCCTTGCATAAGCTGGTGGGCCCTCGCGCCAAAGTGACCATCGCCTTCGACGACGCCAGCGGGTCGTACTTTCAGACGAAGCGAGAGGATATGCGGCAGGTGGCCATAGAGGTCATCGTAGAAGAGCTTCGGAAGGCGGGCGTTGCACTGGGAGACATCACGCTGCTCTGCGCCCAGGGGCTGCACCGCAAGCTGAGCCGCACGGAGATGGAGACTTTTCTGGGCCGGAAGCTGGTACTGCAGTTCGGCTACAACCAGCTCTACTGCCACGATGCGGAGGATCCGGAGCAGCTGGTTCACCTGGGTTACACCGACCGGGGCTTCGACGTAGAGGTCAATCGCGCGGTTGTCGATTCCGACCTGTTCATTTATCTCAATACGATGTGGGCACCCTTCAACGGGGGCTGGAAGTCGACCGCTGTGGGCCTTGGCACGTTCCGCAGCATCCGACACCACCATCGCCCTTGGCCATCGGCGTCGGGCCAGTCGGTCGACGACCCCAAAAGTTCGTCCTTCAAAAAGCTGGTGTGGGAACAGGGCGCCCTAATACAGGCCGCGCTGGAGAAGAAGGGGCGCAGGGTATTCACCGTCGAGAGCGTTTATGACAACGCGCATCCAAACAAGGATCTGATCGCGGTGTTTGCCGGGCACCCCACGGAGGTACACCCTCGCACGCTGGCGGCCATCGAGGAGCAGCTCGTCGTGGATGTACAGGGGCAGGCAGACATACTCGTCGCTGGGATTTCGGACGCGGAGTGCTATTCGAAATTTTCCCAGATCAACCCGATCCTGGTCGCAAACTCCGCGATGGCTACCACAGTGATGCAGTTTCAGGGCATGCCGCTGGTGCGGAAGGGCGGCATCGCCATCCTTGCTCACCCCTTTGAGGCGAAGTTCGACGAGCGTCGGTTTGCCCCATATATCGAGTTTTATGAGCGGTTGCTGGCGCAGGAGCGCGACGCCTACTGGCTGTGGGAGAACCACGTCGAGGATTTTGCCCACCGACCAGATTACGTCTACGGCTACAGGCGCGCCAATGCGTACCACGGCTCCCACCCGTTTTTCATGTGGGACAGCACTGCGGTACCCAGACAGTATTTGTCAGGCATCTACTTTGCAGGTGTGAGGGACTTCGATGCGGTGAAACGGTGCGGATTCACGCCCTTCGCTACGGTGGAAGAGGCGCTGGATGCAGCTCAGGGGGAATTGGGGCGCGACTCAGAGATTACGCTGATGCAGCGACCACCGCAGTTCATACCGAGGGTGAGCGCCTAGGGGCACTGGATGGTTGACGAAGGGTTGCACAACTCTAGGTCATATTCGTCTTCAGGGTTCCGAGGAATCCCTTTTTCACCCTGCGGTGGCGGGGACGAAGTGGCTACTCTTGGTGTTCCGAGCCCAAGAGTTTCAACTCCTCCTCGATCTGGGCAAGGCCGGAGTAGTCCTCCTGGACCAGGTGGAAGCAGCGTTTGAGGTAGAGGTCGGCAAGGCGGGCGCTGAGGCTGTCGGTAGATTTTACGGCCCGAATCAGCTGGGGGACGTAGTGGTTTTCAGGCAGGTGACCTGCGAGGAGGCGCATCTCCTCCTCGGCCTCTCTTATCTGAGATTCGTCAGCACCCTCGACGGCAAATTTTAGCGTACCGACGAGCTTGGCCAACTCCCCTAACTTGTCGACGCCGCTCATCAGCCCGTATAGAACCTCGTTGATACCCAGATCGGCGTCGACTTCATCGGCATCGGGCTCGATTTCCTCGTCGTCCATAATTAAGCCGACGATCTCTCCGTAGATACCCGAATACCACTCGACGGCTTCGCTAATGGCCATCATCGCCGCCGGGACGTCAGTGGGGTCGATGGAGCCCGAGGACAGGATGTCATCGTCTCGGGCTGCAGCCAGGCTCTCCAGATCATCGTAGCTGCCTAGCCTTTCCGGTGCAGGTGGGAAAGCGAAGGCGGACAGGTCCTTAGGTCCCATGTGAGCGACCTGGTCGATCAGAAACGGGGGCACGTACTTGCTCACGTCGACGGATACCGGGAGTATGACTACATACGTCACCCATATCTCGGCGGTGTCGACATTGCTCCTGAAATACAGGAGGGCGTGACCTTTGGGCTGCTCGGCGCTACCCCTGTCGAAGACAACATTCATCTCTTGCCAGATGCTCCTCTAATGGACCGTCTGGTCATTATACGCTAGCGGCGGCATAGAAGATCAAACACCCGTAGTCGACGGATCTATCTTCGGCGACTGATATAATCCGGAGGCAAGCTAGGACCATACATGTACAGACACCTTCTCCGACCAATGTTATTCATGTTGCCTCCTGAGGCGGCCCAGAAAATCGCAGATGCATTTCTGCGACCTGTCGCTCCGTGGCGGGCCTTGTCCCCCCTGCTGAGGGTCGACGATCCGAGGCTCGAGGTAGACTGGTGCGGCATGCGGCTGAAGAGCCCGTTGGGGCTCGCAGCCGGCTTCGACAAGGACTGCCGGGCGCTTGGGTCGCTGTCGCGGTGGGGCTTCGGATATCTGGTCGGGGGCACGGTGACCGAGCAGCCTCGCCCAGGAAACCCGAAACCTCGTCTGCTCCGCTATCCGAAGCGCGAGTCACTCATGAACGCCCTCGGATTCCCCGGCCAGGGTCTTGAGGCCGCGGCGCGTCGGCTGGAAAAGGCGGGTCCCGCGACGGCGGGCTCGCCAGTCATAGTGTCGATAGCTGGCACGACGGTCGAAGAGGTTGTGGCGTGCCACCGACGCCTGGAGCCGCTGGTAGACGCCATCGAAGTGAATATCAGCTCGCCCAACACGGCCGGTCTCCGGGTGTTCCATGAGCCCAACGCGCTCTCTGATCTCGTCCGGCGCGTGAGTGATGGCCGAAGCAAGCCCCTGATGGTGAAGTTGCCGCCATACCCCGCGTCCGGGGCTGGTGGAGACGATGCAATTGAGCATGTGCTGTCTCTGGCGCGAGCATGTGTAAACGCAGGGGTGGACGCATTGACCGTGGCTAACTCCAGGCCGACTGAGGACGCTGGCCTGGCCATGGGTAGTGGTGGGCTCAGTGGCCGTGCCGTTTTTCCAGATATGGTGCGGATGGTGCGGGATGTCCGTCGGGAGATCGGGCCCAGTGTGGCCATCAACGCCTGCGGGGGGATATTTTCAGGTGAAGACGCGTGGGAGGCTCTACGGGCCGGAGCCACGACAGTTCAGATGTACACGGCACTGATCTACCGGGGCCCGACGACCCCACGCAAGGTCAACCGCAAGCTGTTGGAGTTGATCACGGACGAAGATGCAGGCGGCGCGTAAACGGGTGCCCCGAGTGCATCTGCAACCGATGGTTCCACAGGCTCACAACGGGCGGACAACCCACCCCAGATCACCGTGAACGCCCTCGGCCGCTGACCCCATGCA
>CAJWER010000225.1 GCA_913030785.1 uncultured Chloroflexota bacterium
GATTATCGTACTGGTATGGTGCCAATAGTCCTGGGTTATTTCCGATGTTGTAGTAGAAGTACATGTCCTTCCACGGTTGACCATCGTTGTCTGGAAAGGAAAGAAGTCTGATCGTGGCTTCTTCTCCTTCCTGGGGTCGCCACATGGTGTTTCCTCACCGGTGGCTACGTGGCACAACTGGTGGGCGCGGTGGACGCCCTGATCTGCCTCGTTGCCGGCAATATGATTGGCGTCTTTCTCGCGAGTCTTCCCCTCTCCTTTGCATGCCAGCGAAACGGATTGGAGCAGATCGATGTCTGCAAACCGGCTTTCGGCCCAAAGGGAATCACCGTCGTTCTGTTGCTCTACCTGATCAATATGCTGGGCTGGTCAGGGCTGATTCTCGTCATGTTCGGAAATGGCATCCGGAATATCGCACTGGCTCTCGGCTACGAAGCCGGACCATGGGTGGTCAGCGTCGGCGTCTTGTCGAGCGTCACGGAAGTCCCGTCCGTTGTAGAGGTCACCTGGGTTCCTGCGTTGCCGGCCGTGTCGGCGAAGTCGATCGTAAAGGCGACCGCGCCCTCGGTGTCCCCGGATGCCAGGGTGAACGCCGCCGTCCAGTTGCTTGCCACGGTCGATATCTGGGTGGACCTGGGATCCATTGCACCGGAGAGGATAGAAGAGCTCAAAGCGGTGTCCGGGTGGTCCTGGGACGCAAGAACATAGATTGAGATTGGTGTAGTAAGAGCCGCTTCCAGAGGCAGTCTCATGCGGGGTGTGATGAAGGTTAAAAGTGCGAATGTGAAGTTTTCGTGAAGTTCGGAGGCGATTTCACGAGCGAAGGGGCTCACAGCTATTTGACGTGAGCCCCGTTGTTATGGGGTGAAGAGGGAGTGGGCCGGCAGGGATTCGAACCCTGGACACTCGGATTAAAAGTCCGATGTAGCCCGTACCAGCATTTACCGTGATTTACCGCGCAAGCTCTTCGTGTAGGCGTGCACGGGCTATGAGTTTATCGTCCCGTCCCGTCGTTTATCGCCCATTACCAGAGTTTAGGGACGCAAATGGGACGCAAGGCCGACCGGCTCATCTACCCCTCTCCAGCCTGCCTCTGGGGGTCGTATACGCCTAGGGTCAGGGGGGGCGAGGGTATGGAGGCTCTGGGCAGGACTACGAGGGGACTAGTAGGTGGATGGCGAGGACGTTACCAAGGCTTATAAGGCTGTTGTGCTACATCCCGTACGACCTAGGCTCCTCGCCGACAATCAGAGATTAATGTTGGAAGGTGCGTCCTCTTTAACCCAGGCCATCAGCGGAATATCGTCCTGATTCTGGGTGAGCCAGTGTTGTGACGAGGGGTGAAATTCTGGGTCATCGCCCAACGGATTGTTGTCAGTGGCCAGGGCGCCTAGCAACTGGCGCCGGATCGGTGAACTGCCGGCTATCAGATCGGGATCCTGTTGGACGTAGTCCGTGGGACGGAGCCATCGGTAGTGGTAGCCTACATGCATTATCTTCCGAGTCTTGTCGGACAGGTTTGGACCGACACAGTGCCAGGTGGCGGTGCGCCACAGTACGGCAGCCCCTGGCGGCAGTTTAAGTTCGACCGCGTCGCCTGGGTCTACCTTGTAATTCATATCGCGCAGCTCTTGCGGTTTACGCTTGTGGCTGCCCGGTACCATCCAAAGGTTGCCGGAGTTAGACTCGTTTAGGTCAGAGAGCACGTAGAACGCTTTGACCTCCATGAAGGGTAAGCGTCCGTCAAGCGAAGGTGCTTCAAACAGGTGATCGTCGGCCAGATCCGGATGCCAGACGACGTTGCGGTAGCCGGCTTGATGGTCTGCACCCTTACCACTGCCAAGATCACCAGCTTGGAGATGGCTCGGGTATGGTGGACGGTAGTCCAAGTGAGTGGTTCGGATCTGGATGTTCCAACCAATAGCGTCAACCACCAACGGCAGCATCCTGGGGTGGTCGATCAGGTCGAGGAACGCGTCGTGGTGGGCCAGCGCGTTGCGGATGGCAAAGGGGTCATCGGGCCCCAGACCTTTGGCACGCCGTACCTTCGTTCCCACCTCGTCGACCGCCGACAGTAGCCGATCTAATTCATCCGAGGTGAAAAAGTGCTCGAGGATTATAAATCCATTCGTCTCGAAGTCTCTCTTTTGTTTTTCGGTCATCGCTATCGACATAAAGTCCCTCGTTGATTCTTAGCAGGGATTCCCCAAATCAACTGCATTGGGGCAACTCGTGCCATGAACTCCGATCGGGGCTAATGCTACTCCAGCTAGAAGACGCGGTCAAACCTCATCTACGGACTCCAAGCCTAGTCAATGGGACTCCAAGGTTCAACAATTCCAATGTCTCTGTACGAATACGGTTCTCAGCCCTCCATTTTATCAGGTGACATTTGCCAGCAAACTACGGACTAGGCGAGGGGGGACTCCAGAGGCTCTGACTCACACGCACAGCCAGCCCCGATCAGAGCAGCCACGACCCTCGTCCCCGTTGCCCTCTAGGCTATACTGCCCCCAGAGGCAGGTCAGGTCATATCCACGTTGCTACCAACGTTCCGGGGTCGGCAACTGAAAGCCTAATGCATGTACGAGATCGACTATCGTAGCCCGACTCTGAATTTCGGATCCATCGATCCGTCTCCGTGGGAATTCCCATGGCACCGTATGAACCTGACTCTTGCGGTGTATGCTATTGCGACCCGAATCGGAAAGGGCGTCGCCGATGGGAAATGCGGACCCCGGAAATCCTCACTCGCCCGGTCGTGGACCTATGCCTAGCCAGAGCCCTGGCCCCCAGGGTGCTAAGCGTAACGACTACATCGCTGATCGAGGGTACACCGCTGCGCCGGTCTACCTGACGGACCTGGATCGACGCGTTCCGGCCGGCACCTCGTCGCCAACGGCCAAGAGGCGGAAGTGGCGGGCCCTTGAGTACGAGGCTGACGCTCTCGCAGGGACCACGCTTCTGGCCGGGCCCGAGACCGAGGCACCCGAGATCACGCTTGGCGTGGGCGTGTCCGGGTGGCACGCTATCTCCTTTGGCATTTTCGAGGGCCATGGCATACTCAGGGAACCTCTCAAACTCTTGTCCCGCTTGAGCGGCGATAGCACATTCTCAATCCTTACCTGGCAGCCCGATGACACGACGGGCGCGCGCATTGTCGAGCTTTTCTGGCGTGTGGCGGACTTGACGGGGCAGGAACTGGTGCTGGGGCAGATGGGAGTCCGCGCGACGGAAGGAGACGGGCCCGGATCGGTCCAGTGCTTCAACGCCGGCGTGGCCTACGTGAAACTGACGCCACTGGACGAGCAGGAGGTCGATGCCCTGGTGGCCGACCGCGAGCGTGCCGATACGCGGCGGTTGTGGGCCCACAACGACGCCTGGTCCATGCATTACGCATATCGCCAGACGAGTGTGGAAGAGATCAGGCGCCAGATGGAGCCGTTCCGCGACTCCGATTTCGCCCGAATCTTGTGGGAGGTCGGGGGCGGCGATAGCCTGCTCTATTCCACGAAGATAGCCAGGCTGCAAACCCACGACGACCTCGACGATTTTGCTCGCCCCGGCGAGCGCTGGGCTGCGGAGAGCCTCCGTTTGCTGCGGAACAGCGGTATCGACCCCTTCGAGGTCTCTATCGCCCATGCCCACGCCCTGGGAATGGAGTTCCATGCAGGATACCGCGTCGCGAACTTCTATGGTCCACCTCCCCAGGATTACGGTCGGTACGATTCCTTCTACCACAGGCATCCGGAACTACGGGGAGTCGACCGTGATGGCAACCGAACGCCGCGCATCGCCTACAGCTACCCTGAGACAAGGAAGTACGTACTCTCGCTGCTCGAGGAGATCGCGACCTATCCCGTCGACGGGATAGGGATCATGTACAACCGACGCCCGCCCATCGTGGAATACGAGCCGCCACTCGTGGACGGCTTTATCGCTAGGTTTGGCGAGGACCCGCGGCAGCTGGATTCGCGAGACTCGCGGTGGCTGTCATATCGCGCGGAGGTACTAACCGGCTTTATGCGTGAGGTCCGCCGAGCCATGGACGGCGTGGCCGAGCGGCACAACCGGCCCCGGCGCATCGAGGTCTCCGCCATTGTGTCCGGCGACGAACAGGAGAACCTTCTCTTCGGGCTGGATCTGAAGGCATGGGTGGACGAGGGTTTGGTGGATACCCTTATCGGGTACTCCTCGATACCGCGGTTCGACGCTGCCACTGCGGGAAGGACCGAGTCCTGGAAGAAAATCGACGATGTGAATTATCTAGTCTCGCTGACGCGGGGCACCGCCTGCAGGCTCGCCATCAACATCATGCCGCGCCGGATGAGCCCGGAGGCGTACAGGCTGAAAGCGGCGGCACTCTACGGCGCAGGCGTCGAAGACCTGTTCCTGTGGGACTCGGACGCCGGCAACCGCGCTGACTTTGGTGAGGCATTCAGCGCACTCCGGCGCCTTGGCCATCGGGAAGAGGTCGCAGCGTGGGTGGCATCGAGCCAGTCGTCTCTGCGCGTCCCCGGAATGGACGTCCGCCGACTAGGCGACTTCGATGTCAGCTACGAGGTTCCAGAGTAACGCGAGCGCAGACTAGCACTGTGGTTCATGCTGGTTGCACTTACTGCTGCCCCACTATCAACTGACACTCCCCCTTTTGCCTCCGATGTCTGACACTGGTAGCCTTAGCTGCTACCAGCCATGCCATAATCTTGGGATATTATAAACTCATAGCAGGCAAACCGATGACTGGCGCCGGTGTCATCATTGGTGTCACGGGACGGGTGATAATCGAGGCCGGCGCTAGAAAACGGCGGTTAGCCCAACCAACCGGTATTCTCAACGGGAGAGCAAGATGTTCTACGAGCCAAAGCACGGGATTCCACTGCCTCACAACCCGCTGAACGCTATCGTAGTGCCGAGGCCCATCGGCTGGATCTCGACACTGAGCCCCGAGGGGGTACCCAATCTGGCCCCTTACTCGTTCTTCAACGTCGTTGCTTACTACCCGCCTCAGGTGATGTTCTCAGCCACC
>CAJWER010000226.1 GCA_913030785.1 uncultured Chloroflexota bacterium
CGAGTCATAACTAGTGTCAACGGTCGCCGAGCATTCCCGTTAGCTGGACATAAAGATCCTATCTTTGGTGGCTATGGGGATTTGCCAGAGGTAGCCACCAGAATTCCCCAACCGTTCATCCCAATCTTCACCCACACTCTCCCAAATGTACTGATGATTTACAGAGATCGGACACCATCAAGAGGACGGGCAAAATAGAAATAACCATTCGGTGCGGACCTACCAGAATCACAAGTAATACCTGAGGTGACATATCTGTAAGTCACCACAGTTATCCCAGTCCAGACGACCTATCAGGGCGATGGTCTTACTTGCTAGTTGTCGACCGTCGCTCATGTCCGGCAGCATCACCCGACATCAACTCTGAGGGGATCCGGCCGGCTTGGGTGCCCGAATGCGTACCGCGATCAACTCCCGGTTGTTGCTATGCTGGTCATTCATACGGTTTCCAGGGCCTCCAGGTCGAAAGACCGGACATCCGCCCCAGAGACATCGATATCGATGGGAACGTCGCGGACGATCGTCGCCAATCTCTTCATCAAAAAGGCGTCGTCTTTATGTTCCGACAATATCCTGAAGATACGCTTGCTGCCTCTGATCGGTAATCGGGCCACCTGTTCAAGATCTGCATACATGGTCTCTATGTCACGGGTCTCTGCCAGGATAGCGGTAGCCGATCTCTCTCCGATCCCAGGCACTCCTGGCAGATTGTCTGACCGATCTCCCATCAGGGCTTTCAGGTCCGGAATGTTGAGAGGACCGATACCGTTGAAACGCCGGGTCGCAGATGCGATGTCGAACGTGCGGGTTTCCCTGTACTGGCTAAACACCTCTACTTCTGTGTTTTCATCCAGGACCTGGAGTAGATCAAGATCGCACGTATAGATCAAAGAGTTCATACCCGCCTTCGAGGCTTTGTCGCTCAGGGTCCCTAACACGTCGTCGGCTTCGAATCCTGCGACCTTGCAGACCGTAACGTTGTTTGACCTTAGCAATTGCTCCAGTTCGTCACACTCGTCGAGAAATTCCTCCGGCGGCTTGGGTCGATTGGATTTGTATCCCGGATACAACTCGTGGCGAAACGTCGGAGGGGGCGGGTCGAATGCGACAACGAGCCCGGCAGGTTCGTGTCGGTTCACAACCCCGATCAACATATCAATGAAACCAGGGATGACGCTATCCTGGTCTGAGGCGAACCAGCTATGAAAAGCTACGGCGTGGCCGTCTACAAATACCAAGCGCTCCGGGTTGTTGGGCATAATCGTTCGCAACGTATATCTCCTGTCAGTGAAATTCTGCACGGGCTCGGTGAGATTAGCCGGGATGTGGAAGGGCCGACAAGACCAGTGAAGGTCCGCCACCGCGCGTCGAGTATCCGCGCATGGGCGCGAACTCCACTTCCTTCGGGCAACCGCACACGCACAGGCCGGATCCGCCTTTCCGTCGGTAGCCAGAACACATCCGGTAGTGACGTGCCGGCTTCGGGCAGCCAGGGCCCCATCCGGAGACCTCGTATCCGGCGGCACAGTAGAAACAAAACCCCGCCTCGAGCTTCTCAAGCATCGTGACCCCCGTCTTTGCTAGTCGGATGGCATCGCGACCTTCCTGGTCTCGCGTGATCAGCCTACCCGGAGTTGGGGCCGTCGGATCCGTCGTCGGCACCAGTCCGGGGTGCTCCGAAGAATGATGGGGAGGATGTTGACCCCCGGGCCCGATAGGTCCGGGTCGAATCTCCCAGGTTCCGAAATGCAGCGCCTGTGGTCGCCCCGTCATATGACATCGTGTTACCCGCAGCGATGCCCAGGTCTCCCCCACGCCCCATCGCATCGATATCACACCCCAGGTAAAGGAACTGCCAACCGGCAGCCGTCTTTTCGGCTACCCGTCGTAGCACGTCCTTCCGGGTGACATGCTGGGAGGAATTCTCCTCACCGTCGGTCTGGATGATGAACAACACCTGGCCCTCGTAGGGTTCCAGCAGGTCCATGGCCTGGCCGATGGCGTCGTACAGGGGTGTAGCACCGTCGGGCCGGTAGTGCTCGTGCTCGATGCGGGGTGCCTGGTCCATGGGGACTCCATCGACGATCCGTTCCATACCGACGTTCGTGTTGAAGACCCCCAGTGTGAACACCGTGTCATCGCCCAACCCGTTGGACTGTTGCCCTCCTATGTACTCGTTGCATGCGTCGATGGTGGCCTCTTTCTTCGAGGACATCGACCCGGTCATGTCTAGCAATAGAAATATGTGTGTGGACATATCTTTCTCTCCTTGTAATTTCGAATGAGGTACGTGCGCTTGCCTAGGACTTGATCCAGGCCCGCCGGTCTTGTGCGATGGGGCGGGCACGGCGGACTGCGTCGTAGGCCTCGTCCAGGGATAGACCGCCCGTGCGGTGGAGATACCAGACCACTGCCAGGACGCTCCGTTCCATCCCCATCGCGCAGTGAATCACCACCTTGCGATCAGACGTCGTGAGCACCTGGCGAACCAATTCATCGACTTCGTCAAGCGCCTGGAGAACAGTGCCCGAATAAGGCTCTATGGAGACCTTTTCGTTCGCGTCGTTCCAGATCTCATCGGCCACGTTGATAACGAAGAAGCCCTCGTCCAACGCATCGTCAACCCCGTCTACAGCGGTTATCCCGATGCGGTCTGTAACCCAGCTGATACAGGCCGGGTCGAAACCCAGTGGTACCGGAGAGGGGAGTCGGTGGGCCAAACCTTCCAGCCGTTCCTTGGAGCCGTTCTCGTTTTGGTGTCTGACCGGGCCGTTGCGCTGATTCTCGATGCTTGTCATTTCTGTCACTCCTAAAACTTTATTAGTTCTATTATAATTCTTTACAAATTTATTGTCAAATCTTTGTACAGCCTTTCACAATACGTGGTCCTCGGTGGTTATGGACCTGAGGTAAGCCGTCGCAAGCGCGGGTTACCGGCCTTATAAGGGCCGTATCTGGCTCGCTCACGTACGACTGGTCAGGCGAAGGCGATGATCCGTCAGCGGGGAACTAGATCCACAAGATATATATCGCTTGTCAGGGTGCTGTATAATGCCTTGTAGTTACTTCAAAACACGGGGTCGCCGGCGATCGGGTTCAGGGTGTCACACATCGGATAGTCTCTCCGCGAATGGTCTATGACATCTACCCGTACGGAACCCTACGTGACAAGGATTATTTTTTCTAACGAGGCAGGCTAGTGGACGCAGAGACAGATTTCCCTCTAGGGAACACTGATTTACAGGAAGCCCTCCGCAGAGAGGTGGCCGATCTAGACGAACGTTTGGGGGAGCTTGAGGAAAAAGAAGCACGGGTCCTGACCGAACTGCAAGCTATCCGGATAGAACGCAAACGGTACGAGTCCCTCAGGGAACACGCCGAAGCCTTGCTCGGACACAGAGAGGTCGGCGTCTTCGAGGATGAGATGGTCGAGAGCACGGCGTCACAAAGCCTCTCCATGCCCGAAAGAGCGGATTCCGACTACCCCGTTCAGAGGTCCGGTAGGCGAAGGAACAGTACCGGCAACACTCTGGTCCAGGCCGTGTACAACATCCTCAAGAAGAGCGAACCGTCTCCGGGAGAACCTGGAGAACCTATGCACTACAGGGATCTTGTATCTGCCCTGGAGTCCCAGGGGATATACGTATCCGGTCAGGACGCGGGACTGAACCTGGTCGCCCACATTCACAACGACCCGCATTTCTTCAGGCCCAAACGCGGTGTGTACGGGTTGAAGGAATGGTATCCCTCGGCAAGACACAACGTGGGCGAGCGATCGAACAGAAGATCCAGGACTGGCAGGTCGATATAGCTGGGCCTTAACCGCTGATCGACACTCGCTTGCCGCTTTGGGACTCATTTAAGTGATTGTTGACTGTGCGGGAGGTACCCCGGAATACCCGGTGACAACCCTTTAATGCACCTCAAACGCGGTTTAACAGCCTGGAAAAACCTATCGCTGCGTAGCTAGAAGAAGGGCCTTCCGTGCCTGGATATCAACCAGGGATGCGCTGACCGGCTCTGTAGCTTCGCACACCAGCTGATTCGCATCAGATCAACATACCATCTATAGAAGATTACCATCGTTTTAACGTATAATTTCCATATGATTCATCACCGAACGGTCTAGTGCATGCCTAAGCCTACACTTGACGAGAGCTTCGCCCAGAACCCACCTTCCCGCGGCCCCGACCAGCGGCACAGATGGCTGACCGCCGGTGAGCGGCGCTTCATCTTGTGGGGATTGAAAGAGCGCTGGCCCGCCGTCAGGATCGCGACCCAGCTGGGGGTCAACGAGGCTACGGTGCGCAAGTTCCGGCAGAACTACTCGCAGGACCCCTCTCTGATACTGGAACTGGGACTCTACGAGATGGTGGGGAAGCTCGTAGACGATGAGTTCAAGTGTCTGGTATGCGAAGACAGAGTGTCGACCCGTCAGGAGACAGAGCGGCACCTCTTACGGCACTTCCTGGAGCAAGAAGACGTAGACTTTCACAAGCCGCCGGCCAAGGCGCGCCGCAAACGCGGCACAAGCGCGGGGAAGTGACCGGCTCCTTACTGTAGTGAACGCCCGGTGAGTTGATAGCCGGGGGTTGGATCGGATGAAGCGGGGTCGGAACCTGCGAATAAGGGCGGAGCAGAGTCGACCTATACCGTACACCAGATACGAAAATAGCCCTCGCGGTGTTGGTGATGCTGTGTCAACCCTCGTTTATACCGGGCCATTCCAGCTTGCCTCATAGATGCGCCAGTGCCATTCCAGACAGGATGCCCAAGTGAAGCTCTGCGGGCTAAAATGCCCAATCACCACTCTCCTACTGAGGATATTAGCTCTATAATGAAGCGGCCTTATCCCAGTCCAACCGCAGTAGCAGACATTTCCCCTTGGCAACGTACAAGGAGTAAAATCCCAGTAGTGAAAAGACTGATTCTTGCGTCGGTATAATGACGTCAACTCCAAATGCAACACTGGTCGTAGAAAAGGGTCTGCCGGATGCAGGCCCG
>CAJWER010000227.1 GCA_913030785.1 uncultured Chloroflexota bacterium
CGGTGGACTCTGCGTCGGCTTCTTCCTCTTCGCTGAGGCTTGCCAGGAATTCGGCGGGATCAGTGCCCGAAGGATGCACCAGTACCGAGATGTCGGTCTCGACCTCGGGGTGGAGCTTGATCCGTATCGGATAGACGCCCACCTGTCGTATCGACTCAGGTATCTGAACCGTGCGCCGGTCAATTTCGCGGTCTGTGAGCTTTGCGACCTCGTCGGCGACAATCATGTTGGTCACCGAGCCGTACAGGCGTCCACTGGCGCCTGCCCTCATCTCGACCGTGACCTGGGAGCCATTTAGTTCTTCGCTCAGCTCTTTCATGTCGGCGAGGGTCTTGAGCCTCTTGGACTCGGCCTCTTTGCCTAGGCGCTGGGTACGCTGGAGTGCCTCGTTTGTTGCTGGCGTGGCAAGCGCTTGGGGGATCAGGTAGTTTCGTGCGAAACCATTCTTAACTTCCTTAACGTCACCCCCTTGGGCGACGCCTGCTACATCTTCAAGGAATACTACCCTCATTTGATACTTCCTTCGGGAGACCGGTGTGGGCCTTGGACGCCACCGCGCTCGGTCATATTTATGCGAGTATTAGAGCCTGAGGATTATACCACGGTGACGGAGATTGGAGTACCTCTCTCTGCCGCGGACCCGTGCTGTTCCACGCTTTGAGTTGTTTGGTTTACATGTCCATGTGGGTCTGTAGGGACCAAGTTGAACCACCGGCATGTTCGTCGCTCTCCTAAAAAGGGTGCGCTAGGAAAACACTCTCACACCCGACCGAGAGGCGCGGTATCGCAGTACTTTCGTCGTGTAGATTGTTGCGATCCGGCCCCGGTGGACCGCTGAGATGGCCTTGTCATCGTGAAACTGGTTGTCTGAGACGGGGTGTATAATTGACAGTCTGCCACTCTGGGCACTAGAATTCTTAACTGAAACGTTCCGCGCTACGAAGCTGCAACGGGAAGAAGTGCAACCTAAATGTTGAAAATCCGACTCAGGCGCGTTGGCGCAAAAAAACATCCCAGTTATCGCATCGTGGTAGCTGACTCCAGAGCGGCGCGTGATGGCGCGTTCGTCGAGCAGATTGGTCACTACGATCCGATGACCGACCCGCCCACCGTCACTCTGGACGAAGAGAAGGCTCGTGATTGGATTGTTAAGGGAGCTCAGCCGACTGAGGCTGTAGCCCGCATGCTCACGAGGCTCGAGAACCAGGCGAAGGCCGAAGAGGCTGCCGGTTAATGAAGGAACTCGTTGAGTTCATTGCCAAGGAGATCGCCTCCTATCCCGAAGAGGTCAGGGTCACAGAGGAGGAGGAAGACGGTCGCATTATCCTCCGCCTTGAGGTAGCGCCCGACGATAAGGGCAAGGTGATCGGTCGCCAGGGCAGGGTGGCTGAGTCCATACGTGTTCTTCTCCGAGTCGCGGCTGTCAAGCAGGGTGCCCGCGCCACTCTCGACATAGTTTAGCGTCCCCTGGCCTCATCCCCTAGCCCCGTGCCAGAGACTCCAGCCGACCATCCCGCGAGCGCACCCGAGCCAGTTCTTGTCGGCACCATCACGGGGGCGTGGGGAATCAGCGGCCAGGTCAAAGTGCGCTCCCACTCCGACGATCCCGATCGTTTTGCGACAGGTCGCACCGTCCATCTCGATGGTCGACCATCCCGGATCATGTCATCACATGAGGCGGGATCTGCCATTGTCATCAAATTTGACCTTGTTGCCGACCGAACACACGCCGAGACGATGCGTGGTGTGAATTTAACCGTGCCGCCCGAAGAACTTGAGCCTCTGCCATCTGGCTCCTACTACCACTACCAGCTCATTGGCCTGGAAGTTCATGACGAGGCAGGTTCACGTCTCGGCGCTATCGTCGAGGTCATCTTTACGGGCGCAAACGATGTCTATGTAGTCCGCGATGGCAAACGGGAAACGCTGGTGCCCGCCCTCGCAGATGTAATCGTTTCCGTCGATACCGACCTGGAGCGCAACAAGATGGTGGTGCGCCTCCCAGAGGGCCTCTGAGCCCTTTTTGACCGCCCATATGCCCCATGCTAGAATCGGGGGGAGGTACAACCCCCTTTTGGGGGATCACCAGGTCCTCTCCACGGACTCGTCGCTTTGTTCCTTGAGGTGACTAACCTGAAGAATTCTTAGGAGACATTAGATGTCCGGTCACTCTAAATGGTCGACCATAAAACATGGCAAGGCGGTTGTTGATGCGCGTCGTGCCGTAGTATTCACTAAGCTCTCGAAAGAGATCATCATCGCTGCTCGGCAAGGTGGCGGCGACCCCGACATGAACTTTCGACTGCGGATCGCGGTGCAGAAGGCCAAGGACAGCAACATGCCGGCCGCCAACATTGAGCGCGCCATCAAGCGGGGTGATGGGACCGACGGAAGTGCAGTCCAGATGGAAGAGCTGACCTACGAGGGCTACGGGCCGGGGGGCACAGCTATCCTGCTTCAGGCGCTCACTGACAACAAGAACAGGACCGTCTCTGAGGTCCGCTCGACGTTTACCAAAATCGGGGGCAGCATGGCTGAGGCAGGTGCGGTGGCCTGGCAATTTGAGCAGAAGGGCGTGGTAGTTGTTAACGCCAATGAGGATCAGGCTGATGAGCTGACCCTTGTGGCCATTGACGCCGGCGCGGATGATATTGAAACCGTCGATACAACGCTCCACGCCTACTCTGCCCCGTCGGACATGGAAGAAATCCGACGGACACTCTCCGAGTCTGGCGCGGATATCGAGTCTTCTGAGCTGGCGATGGTACCCAAGAACACCATCGCCTTGGACGAGAAGACTGCGATGCAGGCTCTTCGTCTTCTGGACCAGCTAGAAGAACTGGACGACATCCAGAAGGTCTTTTCTAACGCCGATTTCCCTGACGAGGCATTGGCGGAGTACGCCAACGCGGAGTAGAGATAGGGCTAGGTACTTGAGGCTTGGCCCTGGATTCCGATCAGCCTCGAGTCCTCCAGCCACAGGCACTGTCCTAGGAGGACCTCTTGCGGGTGCTGGGTATTGACCCCGGGACATACAAAATGGGCGTCGGCATCGTCACTCCCAGTGGCTCCGACTTTGAGCTGATATACACCGGAGTGATTAGCCCCAAAAGGGGCGACCCCATTTCGAAGCGGCTTGGCTTCCTATTCGACGGGCTCACCGGCATCATCCAGGAGTGGAAACCGACCCACGTGGCGATTGAAGAGCCATTTGCGGGACGTAACATCAAGGCTGCCATGGCCATCGGCCACGCCCAGGCTGTGGCGATGTTGGTTGCGGCCAAGTTCTCTCTGGACGTTGCTGGCTATGCGCCGAGTCAGATCAAGCAGGCCGTGACCGACCACGGCGGCAGTTCCAAAGAGCAGGTACAGGAGATGGTCAAGGTGCTGCTGCAAATGGACGAGGCTCCTGCCTCTTCAGACGCAGCCGATGCCCTCGCCATCGCCATCTGCCACATCAACGCCAGCCAGGTCTCGGCGCTGGACATGCGGGAGTAGGGTGGAAAAGTGATCACAGGCATAGAGGGAAGGCTGGTCGGTACCGGCCCTAGCTGGGTGGACGTCACCATCGGCGGCGGCGTCACCATGAGGGCCAGCGTCCCCGAAGCTGGAGCTCTGGGTAGCGTGGGCGAGACCATCCGCCTCTTCACTACGCTGCAGGTACGCGACGATAGTATCACGCTGTTTGGGTTCGCGACCCAGGAGGCGAGGACGGCGTTTGAGACGCTGATTACGGTCAACGGTGTCGGCCCCAAGGTCGCTATTTCCATATTGTCTACTATGAGCACGGACACTCTCACCCTGGCAGTATCCGCGGGTGACCCCGCGGCGTTCAAGGTTGTGTCCGGTGTCGGGACAAAGACGGCTAACCGCATCATCCTGGAGCTGAAGGGCAAGCTGGATTGGCCTGAGATGGCTTCAGCCGATCCTCAGGTCAACGGGGATCGGGACCTTGTCGATGCCCTTACCTCCCTGGGCTATTCGGTGCCAGAGGCGATGGTAGCAATCGCCGCTCTGCCAGATGGAGAGCCTATGACCCTGGAGGAAACGGTCAGGGCCTGCCTCGAGCGGATGGGACGAGAGTAGATTCTGGTGACCTCTATCTATGATGCCTGGGCGGACGTATACGACTCAGTCTATTCCTACGTTCGAGACGACATCCCTTTCTATGTGGAAGAGGCGCTCGCCGCCGGCGGCCCTGTGTTGGAACTGGGTTGTGGCACCGGTCGCGTCACAATTCCTATCGCCGCGGCAGGGGTCGAAATCACAGGGGTCGAGTCGTCCACTGCCATGCTGGACGTTGCCCGTCGCAAGGCCGCGGCGCTGTCCGAGGATTCCAAACCTCGGCTGGTCGCGGGTGACATGCGAGAGCTCGGCTTCGGAGGGCAGCAGTTTCACCTGATAATAATCCCCTTCAGGGGATTTCTCGCCTTGATGACTGTCGAGGACCAGATGAGCGCTCTGTCAAGCATCTCTTCCCATCTCGCGCCTGGTGGGAAGCTGATCTTCGATGTTTTTGTGCCGAATCTCGACATGCTGGTTCAGGAGGGCGACACCTCCTACCACCTTCGAGACATAGTCGACGCTGAGACCGGTAGAAGGCTGGTGTTGTGGCACCAGAGCGCATACGACAACCACGCGCAGATCATCGATGCGAGAATCATCGTGGAGGAGCTTGACGAAGCGGGGACCGTCGAGAGGCGCTATTATCGTGATTTCCAGCTTCGCTACGCCCACCGTTGGGAGCTGCAGCATCTGCTCACCACCTGCGGGTACGCGGTAGACGACCTGTACGGTGACTTCGAGCGTACCCACTTCGATGAAGACAGCAAGGACATGGTCTGGGTCGCGTCGCGCTCCTAATTTCCCCGACTTGGTCGTAGGGGCGCACGGCGTGTGCGCCTCCGCACACCCCCTCGACCT
>CAJWER010000228.1 GCA_913030785.1 uncultured Chloroflexota bacterium
CATACTGCGAAGGTCGTCTTCACCCCAGGTGAAGTTGGCTGCACCCTCCGGTATATAGATGATTCCGAGACTCGTCGCGTCGGGAGCGAAGTAGTGAATGCCACCGGGCCCCGTTGTACACAAATTGCCTTCGCCATCGATCTTCATCCCGTCGGGCACACCCTCCCGATCGCCCGTCACTTCGGCCCAAACACGGCTGTTGGAGACTGAGCCGTCGGCGTTCACGTCGAATACGCGGATGTGATTCTTCATCGTATCGTTAACGAACAGCCGAGATTCGTCAGCCGAGAAACACAATCCGTTGGGTTGGTCGAAGTCGGATGCAAGGAGTATTAAGTCGCCGCTCTCGGCATCAAGCCGGTATACGCCCCGAAAGTCCAACTCCGTCTCCCTGGGCACGCCGTAGTACTCATTGCGTCCGAATGAGGGGTCGGTGAAGTAGATGGAGCCGTCGCTTTTGACAATGATGTCGTTTGGGCTGTTGAGCTGCTTGCCATCGTAATGGGTTGCTAGGACGGTGATCGAGCCATCAGGCTCAGTCCGAGTGACCCTGCTGGTGGCGTGCTCACAGGTAACCAGCCGGCCTTG
Organism: uncultured Chloroflexota bacterium; assembly: GCA_913030785.1. Lineage (GTDB taxonomy): Bacteria > Chloroflexota > Dehalococcoidia > Lucifugimonadales > CAJWER01 > CAJWER01. The sequence goes on from CAJWER010000228.1 coordinate 589, forward strand.
ACGATCGTAGTAATTGCCGTTGGCCATGTTGCTCGGTTGACGGAAGGCCTGGATTCCACCGTCCAGCGTCCACTTTCGCATGATGTTACCAGGCATGTCGCTGAATATCAGGTGATTCTCGGCTCGGTTCCACACCGCTCCCTCCGTGAAATCGAAGCCAGTGGCCAGCTGCTCGATATCCACGTCCTCGCCTACTATATCCCGGAAGCGCTCGTCACGAATCTCGACATTCATCAGTTGTCCCTCCTAGGCTGCATCTCAGATGCGATCACCTCCCTAAGATGTGCCACGGCGAGGGTGATGGCTTCGCGTGGACCGCAGGCATTGCCCTGGTCCTCATAGACGATCGACATCGTCCCGTTGAAATCCACAGCGCTGAGAATCTCCATAACACGACTATAGTCGATCCACTCTTCGCGGCCACTGTCGATTCTGTAGATCTTGGCTCTGACGTACGTCGCGTACGGCGCAGTCTGTTTCATGTATTCGTAAATGTCTGCGTCCGGGTCGGTCACACCCATCGGCGGGGTGCCTGGAGAGCCCTTCCACCGGCCTGTATCCAGGATGAACGTAAGATTGGCTCGGTCCGTGTCCTGCAGAATACGGACTATGTCGTCGCCGGTCGGCGAATCGACTGGCGGATGGTTGTGCAGGCCGATGAATACGCCGCGATCAGCCGCATAGTCAGCAACCTCCTGGTAGCTGGCAATCATCTCGAACCAAAGCGCGTCACTTGCCTCTGTCGCTTCGGGGATGCTGCCACCGAAGAGCCTAATGCAGGGAGCCCCGATATACGCCGCGTCGTCGACAGCGGCTTTAACCTCGTCGATGCGCCGGCGCAACTCGTCCCGTGGCAGTGGAGCGCCGACGACTCCGACCCCAGGCAAATTGGTCGAGCCAACGAAGCCGCTCCCAATGCCCAGGAAGCCTATGGTCAGCCCTCGTCTTAGGCACGCACGTTTCAGCCGCAGCAGGTAGGCCCGATCGCGTGAGCGCAGTCCACGGTCGAGCTGGAAGTCGACGGAATCTAGCCGTAGCTGATACGCGAACTCGATGAAATCCTCGGCGTCCATCCACCGGCCATCGCCGACGGCGATCAAAGAGTTGCATGCCAGTTTGATCATCTGCACCCGTCCTAGCCACGATTTGCCCTTTCACGGTGTATTCTGGGCACACGGCTTTCAGTATATGTCAACGGATAGTGATGCGCTGTCTGCCCGAGCCAGGCCAGTCCTGACCGGGTCGACCGGAGGACCTTCAGCGTCCTCGCGAGAGTAGTCCCCTCCGAACGCTGACCCTGAGTGTGGGTCTGGCTGAGGCTTTGTAGTAGTGCGCGATGATCTATGATCAGTAGGTTCTCGGTTCGAGTCCGAGGCGGGTCACCAACTTCTGCATGGAGTGCCAGGCCGGTTGGGGTAGGGGGCTGGGACGCTGTCACGAAACTGAGTATTCTTAGGAGGAAGTCTTCGTCGATCTCTAGGCCGATGCTAGGATCGTCGGTCAGGCGGTGTGATCTCTAGGGAGCGGCCTGTACCTGGAAGTGAGCCTCGGTAGGGTGTCTGGCGCGTCCGTTGATGGGCAAGATGTCCTGTGGGCAGGCGGAGAAGGCCACCACAACGTCTGTCTCTGCCCGAAAGACAACGTAATCTCCGGGTTTCGTCACTGGCTCCGCAAGCGTCAGACCTCCATCCTCGGTCCAGGGTATGTTCATGAACAAGTTGAAGGAGCTCGGCTCCTCCGTCATTTCGAGACCCAGATCACCCATGCCGTTCGCCAGATTATCCGAGCAGTTGTCGTGATACTCCTCCACGCCCAGAAGCTCATATCGTCTGGCATCACAGGCTGCCAATACCGTGTCATGCACGCCGGGCGATGTGTCCTCGACCAGTGTCAATATCGACCTACGGCGATTCGTGATCAGAGTATCTCCCACCTCGGGGCGAAGCTTAAGAAGATGCAGCCGGCTATGTTCCATCGACATGTACTCTCTCAGGTCGTCAGCGCTGAAAGCCCACATGTCGACCACCTGCTCACCATGAGTGTTGATCACCTTGACCAGTTGCCCAAGGCCAACATGGGTGGCCTTTCCCTTCCGCGCCGGTATCTCGATCGTTGCTGATGTCATATGTAGCTCCGTTCGCCTGAAGCCGGGAAAGGCGCGCTTCCTCCCTCAAAATGGCGACTCCTCCCCCGCAACCTGTCTGATCAGAAGCCGCTCCTCCTGGCTGGCCACGTTTGCCATCTCTCATACCTCCCCGCGTCGGCTCAGATAAACGGTGCCCTCCACCTCAAGGTGTCTTTCCCATATGTCCCCAGCGTGGCTCCGGTCTGACAGGATACCGAAGTGGCGATTCGCATCGGCCTCGGGATTGGGTCGCAAAAGGAACCAGTCGATTCAACGCGTATTCTGGGCATGGACCATCAGCTTGTCAACGGACGGGCTCACGCCTCAGCCCGAACACGCCAGCACCAGATGAGGTCTACCGGAGGACCTTCATCGTCCTAGGTAGCCCCGTCCCCTTGGGTGTGGTGATCTCAGATTGAGGTAACTTCACGACCGCACTGGGCGCTCTCAAATTTCTGGGATAGCAGGCCGCACAACACACCATAACTGGAGACTTTCTTCGAGGGATGCAGCTACGTGAGTGCAGCGCTCAGGTGTGGATAGCTTCCAAGCAGGCTGTCGCCGGTTCGAATCCGGTCTCCCGCTCCAACCGCACTATACAGGCGCGCAGCGTCTGCGAGTCCACCGGGCAACCGTAGTACAGTGCTCAGCCAGCCAGATAATTCTCCTGTTCAGCCACGACTATTCGCGCCAGCGACAGGAGAGAGATCTGAGAATCCCCGCGTTTCGTCGGCGTAGTGTTGTGGTTATGGGACCCTCAGCTTCTTGGAGATGGGCTTTCGGAGCCAGACCGGTTACGCAATTTCATGGGGGCTGACCACGTGGACCGGCGATTGAGGACTCCGGATGACTAGGAAGATGGCGGCCGCAAACACATAGATTGCCGAGCAGGGAATCAGGACCCAGTAGTAGCTCTCCGTCACATCGAAGACCCTGCCGGCGGCTACCGGTGCAGCCAGCGCCCCAAGACTGACCATCGTATTGATGCTGCCCCTGATCGTCGCAAAGGAGGCCGTCCCGAAGTAGTCCCCCACCATCGCCCAGGTCAGGCCCGCGGCGCCGTCCGTGATCGATAGTGCAACTCCGAAGGCGATCATGAACGGCAATTTCCCAGGCGTGTATAGTAGGAACAAGACGCTCCCGGCGCCCACCAACATCGCTATGACCACCAGCTTACGCTTGGCCCAACGATCCCCGAGCCAGCCCATCAAGAATCGGGTTGCGATTGCAGCCAGCGAGCCAGAGGCGATAACCACCCCACCGGCCCCCTCCCCCAGTCCTTTCCAGACCATTAGTGGAAGGATGTGAACGATGACACCGGAACCGGCGGCTATTCTCAACGTCAACCCAATGGATAGGAGCCAGTATGACCATGTTCGGGCTGCCTCTCGGAATCCGAAGTCGACGCCGGAGGCCCGCCTGAGCCCTATCTTTTTTGGCTCCTGAACGCCATCCGGTGTTTGTCCCAGTTCTTCGGGTGAATTGCGTACCATGGACGCCAGCGGGATACCCACGACTAGCAGTACTACGCCCGAGACGACGGATGCCACCCTCCATCCGTGGTTCACGACCATGTAGGCAACAACCGGTGTCAACACGCTGCCGCCTATGGCTATACCCATGGAGATAACCCCGAACGCCGTACCGCGTCTGCGCACAAACCACCTGGTAACTATCGCCGCCGAGCAGTTGTGGAATCCCGAATTCGCGCCCAACGAGATAATGCCGATGAAGATCAGCAGGAAGACTGGGTAAGAGTTGGCCAGCGGGAGAAGCAGAAAGCCGACACCTGCCAGGGCCGCCCCGATGACCATCATGATCCTTGGCCCCCACCGATCGATGAATATTCCCGTAATCGGGCTCTGAAGCCCACCCTCGAGGGCTGACAGGCCGAATACGAGGGACGTGGAGGCGTGACTGAGTTTCAGATCTCGGGCCAGAGCCATGAAGTAGACGGTGAACCCGCGGCCATAGAATCCCGAGAGTAGCGCGTTCAGCGTGGCCCCAATGGCAGCAAAGCGCCAACCGTGGAAGGGGGGAGAGTCGAGAGAAGCTCGTTTGCCTTTCAACCGGGAGTCCACACGCGCGTTCCCAGGCGATTTCGGCGAGAGTTCAACCTTGGCTCGCCGTTGCGCCAGGCACTATCACCCGCACCCGATATAGTGAGGTCGATGCAGTGATGAACAT
>CAJWER010000229.1 GCA_913030785.1 uncultured Chloroflexota bacterium
GGTCATGCCATCACCCCTGCTGCTCGACCTAGCGGTCCCACTCCATAATCACGCCCAACGCCGTCGCCGGCTCCTTGTACAGCATGTGGTACGCCTCAGGGGTCTGCTGCCAGGGCATCCGATGGGTAATCAAAGGGTCGATCCGCATCCTGCCATCCATCATCATCTCGACGGTGTCGTCCACATCCTGCAAAGTCGCGCCGCGGGGCGACTTCCAGTAGCCGAAAATAATCTGCTTTCGCTGCATGATGCCCGAATCAAGGGGCAACAGCCCGGAGCCCGGCACGCCGTCGCCGGCCTGGTACTTGGCGATCAGGTGAATCGTGCCGTCGCTCTTGACCATCCGCTGCGCCTGCTCAAAAGACTTGATGCCCGCCGTACCGCCCACGCACTCGACCACGACATCGGCGCCTCGCCCTCCGGTAAGGTCCTTGATAGCCTCGACGGAGTCGGTCTCGGTGACATCGATCACCTCGTCCGCGCCGCATTCGCGGGCTATCCGGCACCGCAATTCCGTAGCATCCACCACGATCACCTTGCCGGGTTGGCGATCCTTCACAGCCTGCGCATAGAGGTTCCCTACCAGTCCCTGCCCCAAAACGACCACCGTATCGCCAGGTGCAATGGGGGTCGCCCGGCTCCAAGCCACGCCCCCGGAGGCCAGGGGCAGGAAGGTCGCCGCGTCATAGCTCAGGCCGTCGGGGAGCGGGTACACCGTCATGCCATCCGTCGCCGCCTTTGTCACATATTGCGCGTGGGGAGCGCTCACCTTGGCCCTCTGCCCAACCGCAATGCCTTCGACCGATCCCCCCGCCTCGACGACCTCTCCGGCGTCGGAATAGCCCATGATCCGTGCGGGCACGGCCTCCTCCTTGACGTACCTAGCAAACAGCTCGGAGCCACGGCTGATCAGGCTGCGTTTGACCTTGACCAGCACCTCGTCCGGCTCGGGCGTCGGAACGTCGACCTCGACCATCTGCACGTTTCCGAAGCCGTCTAGTTTCTCGAGACGCTGCATCTTTGCCACTATCTGCCCTCCACTTTCCTGCTCACGAAATTCCGCCCTTGCTGGGAACCCACGCATGGTACCACCGTCGACCAGTTCGCGGCGATTGACTGAGCCCAGAGTCGATGGTATGTTCAGCCCGTTAGGATCCCCAGTGCCATAGGAGTACATATGAGTGCAGCAGCAACAAACCCATTGAAGGCGGCCTGCATAGGGCTGCAGCACGGCCACATGGGCACCATCGGCCCCAAAAAACCAGGCTGGATCCACACCTTCAGGCAACTCGAAGGAGTCGAGGTCGTCGCATATTGCGAAGATACCCTCACCGACAAACTTGCCGAGGCAGCGGAGTACGACCCCGAGGCATCGGTGTACACGTCCGTCGACGACCTCATAGAAAAGCAAGATTTCGACTTTGCGTTCCTCGCGCTCCCGGCCGACGAGATACCGGGAGTGGGGATAAAGCTGGCAGAAGCTGGCAAGCACTTCTTCATGGAGAAGCAGTTCGCACGAAGAGCAGATGACATGGTGGAGATGGTCAGGGCAGTACGCAAGGCAGGCGTAACGGTAATGCCCGGTTACCCCCACCGATTCAACCCGGTCGCCCAGGACATCAAGGGCCTGATCGACCAGGGCATCTTCGGACGCCCCCTGGACCTGGAAGTGCGCATGATCACCGGACAGGTACGTCCAGGCGTCCGGGGACTCGAATCATTCATGTACACCGACAAACACGAGGGCGGCGGAATCCAGCACATGCTCGGCGGCCACTACCTGGAGGTCATGCGGTACCTCATGGGCTGCGAGGTGAAGACCGTAATGGCGATGAACGGCCGCCCCGTAGGGTTTATCGAGGAGCCGTTGGAGGACATCTCGCTGGCAATCTTCGAGTTCGAGAACGGTGCATATGGCACCATGCACTCAGGGTATCTGCAAAGCACGAAGGGCGGCAGTGACAACGCCCTCGTGTATCGTGGACTAGACGGCGAGGCGAGCTGGACCCCCATGGGCAACCCACATTTGGAGGTGACGAGCTCGACCCCCCAGTGGGCGACCTCGCCAACCCGCTCCTTCGACTACGAGTTCGCACCCGGCCCTCCCGGATACGCTACCCACATATGGATGCTGCAGTGGATCCAGGGCTACGTCGACGCCCTGCGGGAAGGTCGCGAGGCTCCGCTAACCGTGGAGGACGGGCTGCACACCCTGCAGCTCATCGACGCCATCTACGAGTCCGGGCGCACTGGCGCTGCGGTGGACGTCAAATACGGCGTCTAGCTGATCCGCAAGCGGAGTGAACCGCACCCTATTGCAGAATACAAAAGGGGGACTCTCGTGTGAGAGTCCCCCTTTATTTTGGTCTGAAAATAGAGGAACCCACTCTTTGGATTGCCTCTACGACTCACAGGTGACCTCGATCTCTACGTAGCAGGTTCAACGGGATCGGCCACGACCTCATCGGCCCCACTCCCTGAAAGCGGGAAAAGCGCCCGTACGGCCGTGCCGCTGCCCGGCGTACTCTTCACCGCCAGGGTACCCCCGACCGCCCCGCAATAGTCCTGCATGGTCAGGATTCCGAAACCGAGCTGTCGCGTGTCGACATCGAAGCCCTGTCCATCGTCACGAATCAGTAACTCCGCCTCCACATCGGAGGTCTGGAATAAAACGACCGTCACGCGCTTCGCAGTCGCGTGCTTCATCACATTGTTTAGCGCCTCCTACACAATCCTGTAGATGGCCAGGCGCAACTCCTGGGGCAATTCGTCCCGTGCAGGCTGGTTGTCAGACCCACCGTCCGCAACCTGGACATCGACCTCAAAGCTGGACCGGAACTCATTTGCCAGAGAGTCCAGCGCAGACGACAGACTGAGGCGTATGAGCGTCGGATGCAGTCGCTTGATAACCTCCCGGAGCGTCCCCTGATTGACATCCGCAAGGATATCGGACGCCTGCTGGATATGCTTCACAGAATCCTCAGAAGCCATATCCCCGGACTCCATCGCCATGCGCATTCGGTGACTGGCGACCAGGAGCCTGTTCTGCGCGGGGCCGTGAAGCTGTTGCGCCACCTGCCTTCTGAGCTCCTCCTCCACACCCACCAACCTGCGCCGAGACCCTATAAGCTGACTGGCCGCGTCGCGAAGCTCCTCGTTGGAACTCCGAACCTGTGCCAGGGTCTCGTTGAGTCGCCCGTTGTACTGCCAAATCAGAAGGAACACCAGGCCGCTTACCAGTGGAAGCGACACACCGAGGACAGTGGCCACGAGCGCGGTGGGGATGTCGCCGATGGCCGCCAACCCATCGGTTGTGTAGAGAGGCGCTATCGCCGCGGTAGCAGCCACCGCCGCAAAAGAGATTCCCCGCATGGCCGTCGTGCCGATATACGGCATCCCAAGCACAACCGCGAGAATCGCCAGTAGTGCCGCCAATGGCATGAGTATTGGGGCCGTCGCCCCCATGGACACGACGATTACAAGGGTCGCCGCTGACAGCAGCACAATCGGATTGCTAAGGTCGCCGCTGCCCGATCGATTCCAGGCCCAGAAGAGCAGAACAGAGTAGCCCAACACCTCGACCATCATCACCACGAGGAAAGTCGACGGGTAGTAAGCGTACACACCCAGCAGCAACCCCACAGAGATCAGACAGACGATCGCGTCCCAGAAGAAAATTGTCTGAGCCGCTCGATGGCGAGAGTCGCCTCCATCTAATATCTCCTCAGTTCACTCGCACCAACGCACCGCAACAGATATCGCCTATTCCTGCACCCACAACCAATCTCACCAACAAGTCTTAGCTACAATCCACCTAGAACACGGCGAACCCAACCCAGCGTGCGCAGCACCTAGGTTGGGGGTTCGACGTACTCATTGTCCTTCAGGTACACCGTGAGCCGTCCCCGGCCGTCCGCGACGACGATGCGGTCCTCCTCATCGATCGCTATTCCCGTCGGTCGAAGAAATGCCTGCGCGACGGGCATCACATTCTCGCTCCGGTTGATGATCTTGATGAAAGCGGAGTCTCTGTTGAGCAGATAGTTCCCGGCCTTGGACAGCTCGTACATGTCGCCGTGCAGCGTGGCGAGCACCTCTCCGTCGGCCTCGTATATCTGCACACGATTGTTGCCCCAATCGGTGACGTACACGTCACCGTCACCGTCCACAGCCACCCCCGCCGGGTGATCGAGCGAGCCCGCGCCACGCTGCGCGCCGCCTCGGAGACTGCCTGCAGCGGGCGGTAGATCGAGCGCGAAAGAAACAAGCCCACGATGATCGCCGCGCCCAGTGCCAGGCCGCCGGCCAGGATCAAGCGCTCGGTCAGGTCCCCCAACACCGACTGGCGCTGCTCCTCCGGCAGCACGAAGAGCAGGAACTCCGCCCCGAACTCGTCCGCGCTCTGCGGATCGAGCCGCGCCGCAACGTAGTCCAGCCGCTCTCCGCTGCTGGTTGTCACCCTCCCCTCAACGCGGTTCTCGAATCCGATCCCCGCATCGCTGAGATCGATCACGAAGCGCTCGTCGACGAAACGCCCCGTGCCGCCCGCCTCGCTGACGACGAGCCCACCCGCGTCGACGAAGAGCGCGGGCACGCCGGCGCCCGGCTCGCTGGAAACCGCGCGACGGCTGACGCGGGCGATATCGAGCGAACTCTCGCTCTGCACGTACTGCGAGTAGACCGGCGCGCTGATCTCCCGCAGCGTCGACTCCGCCAGGCGGTCCTCGTAGCCCCCCAGCAGGAAGAAGAAGACGATGCCAGCGAAGAGCAGCGTCAGCACGATCAGCGCGGTGAGCACCCAGCCGACGGTGCAAAAGCGCTTGATGAAGTTGCCGGTGACCAGGCCCACGCGGGCATCCCACTCGCTCTTGGCCGTGCCGCCGCCGGTGACGATGAAAT
>CAJWER010000230.1 GCA_913030785.1 uncultured Chloroflexota bacterium
GGGCCGGTTCGAATTTTCTGAGTCCATTCTGGAGCAGGCAACCCCGAGACAGCGCAGGTTGATGGGCGATCACCATCCCGGTGCCTACGACTAGCCGTGTGGGGAGGCGACAGTCAGCCATTCATTGGACACGTGTGGTGTTCCGGCGGACATCGTGCGACGTGCGATAGGAGGGCGGGTCACAGACCCGCCTTTACGGGGCAAAAGGGTAGAGGTGGTGAGGACATTGCTCGCTGTGGTTGTGATGTCGCGTCTATATTGAGGGTATGCTTCCCCGCACACCCTTTCTCCGGAGAAGGAGGAATGATTCGTGCGGGGAAATATATGATACCTGGCCTCTCGAAAGACTCTGGACGTCTGTCGGGGATGCGCCCCACAGGGCAGCCTTGTTTGAGCGGCCGGTCAGGCAGGGCGGCTTGAGCCTGACCTCGCCGCGGTTTTCCCATACCTTCGCGGCGTTTCGTGAGCCCGGATACCGGATCCTGTGGCCCGCGAGCGTCCTTGCGTCGACGGGCCGATTCATGCAGACCATATTGCTTGCCTGGTTTGTCCTGGAGCGAACGGATTCGCCGTGGCAGGTCGCGTTGGTTGGATTTTTTGCCTGGGCGCCATTGCTTGGTCTGGGCGTCTTGGGTGGCGCACTTGCCGACGCCCTAGACCGTCGTCGGCTGTGGCGCGCTACCGTGACGGTGAGCATGCTCACTTCGGCGGCGCTAACGACGCTTCTGCTAGGTCATTGGATTGAGGTTTGGCATGTCTTCGTTGGAGCGCTAGTGTCCGGCGCAGCTGACGCCCTGGGCATGCCCTCACGACGGTCGTTGCTGCACGACATCGTGGGTGGCGAGCGGGTTACGAACGCCGTAGCTCTGGACAACATGGGCATGAACCTCAGCGGCATCGTGGGCCCGGCATTGGCCGGCCTATTGATCACCGTCTCGGGCGTCTCCGGTGGCTACGTCGCGGCAACAGCCATCTACATCGTGTCCCTTATCCTGAGTCAGGCGCTGCGTCTGAAGGTAGGGGCGCGCACGACCTCCCGTGCGCCGAAGTTGGGCGATGTCGCCCGTGGCCTCAGGTACGTAGCTGGGCATAGAGCACTTTTGGCGACGATGGCAATAACCGTTGTCATGAACCTGACAGTAACACCGTACAGGCAGATGGTTCCGGTCGTAGCCAGGGACGTACTGAATGTTGCCCCCGGGCTGATGGGGCTGATAACGTCGGCCCACGGAGTCGGGGCACTTGTGGGCTCGCTGGTCGTGGCCTCATCGCCGGGAATCCGTTATCACGGCCGTGTGTATATGGGGGGGTCGGCACTGGCGCTGGGATCACTGCTCGCGTTCTCGTTTTCGCGGTCTTACGCACTATCTGTGGCCGTAGTGCTAGTGGCCGGGTTTGGCAACGCCGGGTTCAATACCATGCAGATGTCCCTGGCCATGCTGCTGCCGAAGGACGGAATGCGAGGGATCGCTCTGGGCGCAGTGAGTCTTGGCGTTGGTGGTGGGCCTGTCGGCATGCTCCTAACCGGGGCCGTGGCCACGGCCATCGGCACGACGGGAGCGATCGGGATCAACGCGGGCTATGGCCTCGTGGCCGTTCTCCTGGTCGGTCTTCTCGCGCCGTCCCTCAGACGGAGTAGTGTTCCCGGCGCGAAGCTCTAGAGGAAGCTGACGAAATAGGCGTGTAGTCCGGCCAGTTCGTCGTCGTTGAGCCTGCCGATGAAGTCCCAGGGCATCTCTTCCTTGTCGAGAGCCCGGCCAGTGGGGTTTACCACGGTGCGGAGCGTCTCGACGAACTGCTCCACGTTGCAGCCCTTCACTACCCTCAGGGTCGGCCTTTTGGGAGAGAGTTTCTCGGCGCCGCCTGACAGGTCCTTGCCGTGGCACTCGGAGCAGCCGATGAGGTTGGCGATGTAGCGGCCGTACTCCACCGTGGGACCTATCGACTTCGATGCGACCGGACCGGGCACTGGCAGGTCTTTGAGAGGCAACATGCCAAGGGTAATCATGGCCAAGGCCAGCGAAGTCAGGGTGTTACCAGGCGTCTCATTCTGTACGGCGAGCTGACTTCAAATGAAGGCGATGATCGAGTAGATGTCGTCGTCGCTTATGGAACTGAAGTCAAGTATGGACATCATGGTAGACAGGTGGCCGTTACGGTCAGTGCCCTCTCTTATCACACGGACGATCTCGCCGTCGCTCCAATCTGCCAGCGACCCGCCGGGGGTCAGGTTGGGTGGCGTAAAGCTGCTCAGCGGCATTGGGTCATCCTGCAGGATATCCTTGCCGCGGAGAGGGGAATCTCGTCATTGACGGTGTGGCAGGTCGCGCAAACGGTATTAGCGAGGTGCGCTCCGCGGGCGATCTGGTCGGGCGTCCCCGCGACGTCTACCTCGACCACAGGGTTGCCCCGCGGCATATGGGCCTTAAAGGCGCAGACGAGAATAAGGACCGTGACCAGCGCGATTATCAGCGTCAGTAACCCCAAGCCGGCGACGCCGCCTCATTTGGAGATCGGCTTGGTTAGGCGCCAGGTCCCCCAGTTGAGTAATCCGAGTGCCGCCGAGATTCCTGCGAATGCGAAGAGCCAAATAATGTTTACGAGTATGCTTTGCCTCTTGATTTTTGGGTGGGGACGAAATCTGGGACGAGCCTGGGGACTAAATTTTTCCAAATGTAGGACCGCGGGTAACATACTATTTGAGCAGGTGAGATGCATCGGCTGCCGAGGTGTTGGTAGATCTGGCGGTGGCGTCAGACCGAGTCGGCTATCTTGAGGCCGGCCCACACGGCAGCCAAACCCAGGGTTACCTGTAGCGCGACATTGGACAGGCCGACAAAAAAGTCGCCGCGACGAATCAGCTCTACGGTTTCGAGTCCGAATGCGGAGTATGTCGTAAACCCGCCTAGTACACCGACAACCAGGAAGGCACGTGTGTCTACCCCGATTATGTTTCGCGTCGCCGCCAGCCCAGCCAGCACGCCGATCAAGAGGCAACCAATAACGTTCACGGCAAGGGTGCCGTAGGGGAAGGCCGGGTTGCCAGCCATGTCGTTTACCCACCGGCCAGCTGCGTATCGCGACGACGCGCCGATGAGGCCGCCGAAGCCAACCAATGCAAGAGTCAGCATGTTTTGGTTTTACACCTCTCACGAAAGTAGCTACTCGACATGACTCGCGAATTTTTCGCGTGCGACCTATGATAACAGCGTCATGCCTACAAACGTGCCACCACAATATCGCAAGGCGGAAGAACGGTTCCGGGAGGCCGTGACCGTCCAAGAGAAGATCGTCGCTTTGCAAGAGATGCTCACGATCATGCCCAAGCACAAGGGCACGGAGCATCTTAAGGCGCAACACAAGACACGACTCTCGAAGCTCATGTCGGAGCTAGAGGATACGTCTGTCGGGGGGAAAGGCGGACGTAACGAACCTTTTTCGATGCCCAAGGAGGGTGGAGGCAGGGCGACCCTCGTGGGGCTCACTAACTCGGGGAAGTCGTTGCTGCTGTCCCGCGCCACTGGGGCAAAATCCCAGGTCGGCGCGTATGCGCTGAGCACCCAGGAGCCGGTGCGCGGGATGTTGCCGTTCAAGGACGTGCTGATCCAACTCGTTGACACTCCACCTATCTCCAACCCTGCGACCCAGGGCCGACTGTACGGTCTACTGCGCAACACTGATGTTTTCGTTATAGTGGTCGACCTGTCGATGGACCCGGTTGCTCAGGTGCAAGAGGTAGTAACGCATCTAGAGAAGTGGGGGTTCAGCTTACTTGGCAGAGGTGAAGCGGGGGACGAGGAGGAGGAGTGGCGCGGAAAGCCGACCGTTGTTGTTGGCAACAAGGCCGACTTGCCCGAAGGCCTAGACGGATACGAAGAGCTGGAGTCGGAGCTGGGCGGCACTTACCCGGTGATTATGGCCAGCGCCGAGGAGGGGGTCGGTCTCGATGAGCTGGCAGCAGAGTTGTTTTCGGCGCTGGGCGTAATTCGCGTGTATACGAAGTCGCCGCGGGAAAAGCTGGAAGAGTTTGTTCGCGAAGACCCCTTCGTCCTGCCGATAGGCAGCACGGTAGCCCTTGCCGCAGAGCGGGTTCACAAGGACCTGGGGCGCCGCCTCAAGTATGCTGTCCTGTGGGGCCAGTCGGGGAAATTTAAGGCGCAACGAGTCGGTCCGCGCCACGAACTGGCTGATGAAGACATCGTCGAGCTGCACTCCTAGGAGTCGCTAAGGTTTTGCTCGAATTGCCGTTGCGCGGCTCGATTCGACTATGTAACATGCCCCGACACCACTACAAAGGATGACGTATGAACCCTGACGCCCAGATACACATTGGAAACGATCGCCAGCTATTTCTTGACGACTTTTGGATGACCGACACGGACGGGGTAGTTCGCCGCCTCCACGAGCCGGAGTTGAAGGAGCGCTCGATCAAAGCAGAGCATCCATGGGAGGCTCGTCTTTCGGCCTACCACTCGGCGTTTTATGATGGCGAGAAGTGGCGAATGTACTACCAGTGTGCAGGCGGTTCGGCCACCGATCCAGGTGCGATGAACCTGCAAGCATATGCCGAGAGCGACGACGGGATCACCTGGAACAAGCCGTTTTTGGGTCTGATCGAGATTGACGGCTCTACCTCTAACAACGTGGTCTACGCGGGTCCAGGCTCCGAGATGGCGGTATTTCTAGACGAGAATCCGGAGGCCGCGGAGGACGAGCGGTACAAGGCCGTGGTGCGGTCGAAGGCCGGGGAGGAGATGACGCGTGTCTTGCACGCGATAGTCTCCGCCGATGGGCTTTCGTGGCGACCCATGAGCGAGGCTCCGGTCCTCACAGACGGCCCATTCGACTCACACAACGTGCCGTTTTGGGACAAGAGGTTGGGCAAATATGTGATCTAC
>CAJWER010000231.1 GCA_913030785.1 uncultured Chloroflexota bacterium
CTCCGGACCTGCGGGCCAGGAGCTTCGACAGCGCGATGCGCAGCGCGAAGTTGATGCGGAAGGCCTCACCGCCACTGAAGGTCTCGTAACTACGGGTGCCGACCTCGTCAGATATCTTGATGTCCATCTCCTCCGAAGGTATGCCGATGCGCCTCTCGCGCCTGCCCTCCTGGACCTGCAACTTCAAGAACATACGATTGTCGGTTAAGCGGCCCAGCAGCTCGTTGGCGTCGTCCTGCAGTTGGGGGATGGCAGTCTCGATGATCAATGCTTGAATGCCGTTCTTGCCGAAAGCGACGGTCAGCTCGTCGTATATGCTCTTTCGTTCGGCAAGTTTGCGCCGTACCTTCTCGCGCCTTCCGAGCTCCCACTCGGTCTCCGCCAGCCGGCCAAGCTGTTCCGTTCGGTGCCGTTCTTCCACCCGTGCAGTTTGCTCCTGCCGCTCCAGGTCTTTGAAAGCGTCCCTCACGCTGGCCAGCTCAGACTCGAGGGCGGGCATCGTCAACAGAGCGGTCGCGAGCGCCTCGCGGCGTGTCTCGTCGCTCGCTAGGTCACCGCGCCGGCATCCCAACGTCTGACGGACCGTTTCGAGAGCCACTCGCTCCCTGGGGAGGGCGTCCCGCGCTTCCTCAAGCTGGCGATATTGCTCCGCGAAGGGCTCCAGCTCACGCGCCCGCCGCTGTACCTCTTCGTGGGCGGCGCGGTCGTAGCCCAGCTCGGCTAGCTCCTGGTCAAGCTTGGCCAGGCGGGCACACTCTTCGCGAGCGTACTCCCCCGCACCGATGGTCCGCTGGACCTCAACGAGTTCGGCTCGACGCGGCTGTAATTCCCCCTGCGCCCTTCGGGAGTCCTGGAGATCCGCCCACAGGGTCGTGGCCCTGTTTCCGGTGCCGCGGCGGCCCTCGCTAAGCTCTCGCTCGAGCTTTGCCAGGCGCTCTCCGACCTCGGTTGCACGCTCCTGTACCGCGGTCCGTCGCTCGGGATCGTAGGCCAGGGTGGCCAACTCTGCGTCCAGCCGCTCCATTCGGGCACGGGAATCAAGGGCAAACCGGCCCGCCGCCAGGTCCTCGTCCAACTTCGTTAGGCGCGGGACCGAAGAATCGAGATCCTGACTCGCAGCGCGGGCCTCCTCCAAACCACGGTTCGCGGCGGCCCTAGCGGCCTGCACGTCGCGCTGCTTCTCCTCACGCTCGGCATCCAGCCTGCGAACCAGGTCGGACAGCTCGGAGTGGCTGTTCACAAGACCCTTCTCCTCGTCGGAGTTCGCCTGGTAGCGCGACTTGCGTTCGAGGCCCTGCTCCTTGTACTCGGCCTCCAGGTGATCCCTTCCCTCGGGGCCCAGGGGCTGCTTGCACAGGGGGCACTGGGCGGTGTCTTGGGCCATGAGCATGTCGTACTTGCCTCGCGTGTCCTCCATCCCCGCCAGGAGGTCCTTGTTGGTCTGGCGCAGATACCCTATCCGCCCGTCCATCTCCTCGGCCTTGTGGCGGCGCTGGCGGATGGTCTCGGCCTGGCATTCGAGCTCCTGTTCTAAAAGGGTTGCTGCGCTGACTTCCTCCCCTATGGTGTCCAGGCGCTCGGCCTTCGGCCTCAGGTCGTGATCTATCCGATCACTAAGCTGGTTGCGCTCTGCTTGCAGCCGCTCGGCCTGCACAGCGATGTCCCGTTCGATCTCCGCCTTCTGGGAGTCCAGCCCGTTCTTGAGGTCGAGGGCCCGGGCGAGGTGCTCCAGCTCCTGCGAATTCTCTCTGGACTCTTCCCTGTGTTTGACGACGCTGGCTTCGAGATCGTCGAGGCTGGCCTGCTCGTCCGTAATCGAGGCGTACGCCTCCTCGATCTCGGGCAGCCTCCGAGCCCTCGGCTCCAAGTCGTCCTCGATGGTTTGGTGTAGCGAGGTAGTACGACTGGACAGGCGGTCAAGCTGGACCGTGACCTCAGCAGCCAGCCGAGCGCGCTCCTCTTCAAGTCCCGCTGCTCCAAAGGCCGCCTGGGCGAGCCGGTCGAGGTCCGCCCTGGCGGCTTCCAGGGCTGCGTACTGTATTCGTACCTCCTGCTCCCGGGCCACTAGCCCTTCAAAGGTGCTGATTGCGAACCCGTGGGACACCTCTCGCTGTTCTAGGTCCGATATCTCGCGGCGCCGGTCACCGATGCGGCGTTCGAGGCCGTCCATCTCTTGTCCGCGGGTCTTCAGCGCCCCGAGGTGGTCGCGGAGTGCATCGGCACGGTCTCGGCCCGAAGATAGCTCCGGGCCCAATCGTTCGAGCAGCGCGCTGACCGCCGCGAGCTGAGTTTCGTGCTCCGGCCTACGCGACAGCTCCTGACGCCGTAACTCGATGGCGCTGTCGGCGGTGGCGATGCCGTCCCGGGCATTCTGGCTGCGTTTCTTGGCACGCTCCTCGAGCGTCTCGTAGTGTGATAGGTCGAGGACCTCGGCCAGAACGTCCTTGCGCTTGGAGGGGCTAGCCCTGGTGAACTCGTCAGCCCTGCCCTGCAGTAGGAACGCGGTGTTGACGAAGGTGTCGTAGTCCATGTGAAGGAGATCGCGGATGCGAGCCTCGGTGTCCCGGACCGAGTTTCCGGTGATCGGCTGAAACCCGTCGCCACCGGAAACCTGCAGCTCGAGTATGGTGGATCCGCTCTTCCCGCGGCGAGAGTATCTGCGACTGACCCGGTACCGCTGGTTCCGGGCGGAGAACTCCAACTCGACGGACATATCCTCCATGCCCTGGTGCACGAGCTCGTCCTGGGTGCTGGCCCTCGCCCTCCCCCAAAGCGCCCAGGTTATGCCGTCCAGCAGCGCGGACTTGCCGTGGCCGTTGTCGCCGCAGAGGCATGCGACGTGGATGCTCTCGAGGTCGAGCGAGGGGACATTGTCCCGATAACACATGAAATTCTTGACGCGGAGCTTCAGCGGAATCATGGCACGCGCCTCGTCGTGGTTCGCGGGGATTGGCCCGATTATAGGCGCGATTGCCACATGCGTACAAGCCAGACCGGGCAGGCGTATAATGAGGCCGGCCATCCTGAGTAATTCAGCTACTAGAGAGGTGCCGATGGCGAACCTGAAAGAGCGAATCCGTCGGGGCGAGGATGTACTTGGAGTCAGTGTTTCGATGAACGTGGAGAAGGACAGGCTGGCCGCGATCATCGAATCGGGCCCGTACGACTACGTATGGGTCGACGCACAGCACTCCCCCTTCAGCGAGGAGAGGTTAGTCGAGTTCTGTGGGGTAGCCAATGAGATGGGCGTGCCGGCTTGGGTTCGACTCAAACACACCCGCGACGCTGTTCTGGCCGGGAACTACCTGGACCTCGGCCCCTCCGGTATCGAGGTGCCTCAGGTCGAGACCACGGCGACTGTGGACACGGCCCTCGACTCCTTCTACTACCCTCAGACGGGCTTGCGGAGTTGGGGAGGCACGGCACGGGTAGGGCTGGATGGCAGGGAGGACCGCCTAGAGTATGCGAAGTGGTGGGGAGAGACTGGTGTGCTCTGGGTGCAGATAGAGTCCGTCGACGCCGTCACCAACGCGAAGAGCCTGGCGAAGCCGGGTGTGGACTGTCTTTCCTTCGGCCCCGCGGACCTGTCCTTCAGCATGGAGGCGCACCCGCACCACCCATTCCAAACGGTGGACGATTGCGTGCGCCACGTTGTCGAGCAACTAAGGGACTCCGAGGTCGCGGTCTGCTTCCGTAGCTACGTTCGTGAAGACAGGGAGAAATACTGGGACATGGGCGTCACGGTCCTGTTGGAGCGGTCCTGACGGGTGCTGCGCACGCATTGTAGGGCGGAACTGCTGTTCCGGGGTTGAAGAGGCTGACGATGAGCGGCGATCCCGTCCTGAGTCATTTGGACAAGAGAAACGCGCAAAGATAGGAGCATAATAGAGATGGCCATACTTGGCAGTGGCAACGTTACGTACGAGGTGTCTGGCGAGGAGTGGGGGCAATTGCCCAAAGGTTGGGTGTATGGGGACGCGACCTCCGTCGCGGTGGACTCGCATGACAACCCCTGGATCCTTCATGGCGACAGCGACCGGGTCCGCGAGTTCCTCGAACAAGAGGGGAAAGACCTCGCACCTCCGGTCGTCCAGTTCGATCCAGAGGGTAACGTCCTCCAGGCGTGGGGTGGTCCGGGCGAAGGCTACGACTGGATGCAACGAACGTTCGGGTCAGAACACGGCATGTTCATTGATCATGAGGACAACGTCTGGGTGATCGGCGGTGGCACGTCGGGGTTCGACGGTGGCGTCGTTCTGTTGCAGCAGTATGCCGCCGTGAGGCCCTTTAGCCTCGGCCTGCGATTCGTCGTGTTGTTCCTCGGCGGCTTGTAAGGGACTGATGGCAAGGCAGCTGGCCACCAGAATCAGACAGAGTTGTTTTATCAGTTGCATGGTGTGAATCCTGAA
Source organism: uncultured Chloroflexota bacterium (assembly GCA_913030785.1). Classification (GTDB taxonomy): domain Bacteria; phylum Chloroflexota; class Dehalococcoidia; order Lucifugimonadales; family CAJWER01; genus CAJWER01. Next base: position 4,410 of record CAJWER010000231.1, read on the forward strand.
TTTTTGGGTTAGCGCGCCGGGGCGCCCGGGACAGTGGCGAGTGGCTGCGCCGTAAGTTGTTCGATCAACGCCTGGTTGAGCAGCGCCGTGGTGGCGGCGTCGACCAATGCCTGCCGTGCTGAGAGCAGCTCCCGCTGTGCGGCGGTCCACTCCACATAGCTGTAGCGGCCGTTTTCATAGGCTTCGCGGGTCTGAGTGAGTGCCTCGGTCAGGTCGGGAAGCATTTGGCTGCGAATCTGCTCAACAGTCTCGATGCTTTGTTGCCGCAAGTGGTAGGCGTCGAACAGGCGCGAATGGAGGCGCAGCAGGGTATCCTCCCGGCGGAATCGGACCTCATCCCGCGCCGCCAGGGCGGCCTGCACCTCGCCGCGATTGCGCCGTCCGGAAAAGAGCGGTACCGAGAGCCCAGCGGTCAAGCCCGTATCATCCGTCTCCTCGAAACGCCGGACGCCCACCT
>CAJWER010000232.1 GCA_913030785.1 uncultured Chloroflexota bacterium
TCCGTCCTGGTGTCTTCGCGACGCTGGACGGATCGGTTGAAGTCCTAAACTGCTCGCTCCGTATCCGGGGGGATTGTGCGAGTGGCGGAGGGAATGGGATTCGAACCCATGAAGGGGATAACTCCCCTTAAGCGCTTAGCAGGCGCCCGCACTAGGCCACTATGCGACCCCTCCACCTACGAACAATATAGCAGGGCAAGTATTTATGGCGCAAGGTTATGATTTGTGAAATCCGACACTATTCAGATTAGGCAGGACTGATTACGTCGTATTATCAGGGAAGTCCGACTTAATTACGCTATCGGCGCATTAGGCGGGGTTGATGCCATCGCCTATCGATAAATTTTTCACAATTTCGCGCAATTTGAGTTATTTTGTGAGTATGGACTGCGATGGGGGGTATTGGGGGGTTGGAGGCTGCATTGTCGGTCTTCAGGGGCCCTATTGTTGTGGGGTGCGTTCGCCCTCGTCGGGATCTAGGAGTCGGTGGCTGACTTCAGGGCGTGGTCCTCCGGGCTTTCGACCCAGACTTCGCCCCCCTCAAAGAACTCCTTTTTCCAGATGGGCACGGTCTCCTTGATGCGGTCTACGGCGTATTGGCATGCGGCGAAGGCATCTTTGCGGTGGGGTGAAGCGACCGCCACGACGAGGCTGATCTCTTCTATCTCCAGGCGTCCCAGCCGGTGGGCGATGAACACGTCCTCCACGCTGAACTTGCTTCGCATCTCCTCGGCAACTTCGACCAGCTTCTTTTCGGCCATTGGCGTGTACGCTTCGTACTCCAGGTGCAGCACGTTGCGTTTTGCTGTTCGGCCGCGGGTCGTTCCGAGGAAGGTCACGACCGCTCCGTTTGCGGCGTCGCGAACCTTCGCGGTGATCGCTTCGGGGTCGAGGGGGTCGTGGGTGATTTCGATCAAGCTTGGCCTCCAGAGACCGGGGGTATCAGGGCGACCTCGTCGCCGTCGCTCAGGATGTGGAGGTGGTCCGCGTACTCCTGGTTCACTGCTATGACCAGGGAATCGGGTCGTTGCGTGATGCCCGGGTAGCGGTCCGCGACCATCGATGCCACGACGCTGACCGTTGCTTCCTGGGGAATAATCATCTCGATCTCCGACGTGCCTGCTTTTTCACGGTAGCTGGCGAACAGTCTCACGGTGACTTTCAGCGCATGACTCCCTGGCCGAGTGTTCCTTCAATCATAACAGTGCTACGGCGTTACGGCGCCAACGCGCGCTATGAGGGCAGGGTGGGGTGCACGCGAGTTCGGGTTGGGACGAGGCGATGGACTCGGGTCGGAGCTTTCACGGCGTGATCGGGGGTACGCCGGTAAGCCCCTATGTGGTTGGGCGGCCCATGTTGTGAGATATTGGCCAGTCCAAATTAGAAAAGAAAAAAAGGTAGGTGGTTTGTGAGGGGCACCCTCACACACCCGGCAAAGGGGCTGCGCCCCTCTGCACACCTCTTTTTCGGAACCCCCAGATCAGAACCCGCAGACTGCCGTAGCAGGATGGCCTTGCTACGCGACCGGAGCCAGCCTCGTACGGATGGTGTCCAGATCAGCGTGGCGTCTCAGAAGTTCGGAGAAACGGGTCAACTTGGCAGGGTGGTTGAAGCGGGCCCGGTTCTGGACGCCATTGAGGGCTTTCATCGTTGTGAGGGTGTCGGAATCGGTAACGACGATGGGAACCTCTTCCAGTTCGGCCTCGTTTAACACGTACTCTATCGGGTCCTTGCCCTCGGTCAGGACCATGCACGTGGTGGGTGTCTGTAGGGAAGACATTTGGATGTCGGGCCGGTCTCCTCGGACTATAGTGGCTTTGTTGTTGTGGAGGCCGAAGTATTCGAGCCCCGAGTCGAGCCCCATCCCACCAACCATGAAGTGTTCTACCAGCCCGTCGGTAAGCTCTTCGCCAGCGAGGTATCTACCGTTCACGTGCTCCGCGATTTGCGAAACGGTCACGCCCAGCAACCTGCGGTCCTCGGGTAGTGCGCCGATAGACTTGAGCCCCTTGGCCTCCATTTCTGGCAGGAGCCCGATGGTGACGTCCCTATTTTGGTACCGCGTGATTCCGTTGATCAGGAATCCCAGGAGACGGTCACCCATCTGTTCGGACCAACCTGAGAGCGATTCGGCGTCCATGTCCGAAGTGAATCCTGCGACGATCACGGCCGCCGCATCGAGCGCTTCTGCGAGCCTTGCGTGGTCTTGTTGCGACAGGTCTGAGGCGCCCTCGACGATCAGGACGTCTTTTCCGTCCTGTGCCGCAGCACATGCCTGCTGGACGGAGTCCGCCATGGCCGGAGATATCCCGTCAGCGGGCACCGTCAAGGGCGGCGAGGCCTGGGAGGCGCCCAGCAGGTCCGCATACGCGTTGACATCGGTATCGTCAGGTCCTGCAAGGGGCTTGATGACGGCCACGCCCAAGCCATCTTCGGCGAAGATGCTCGCCAACGAGGCGCTCAGCGCGGTCTTTCCTGCTCCACTACGATCGGACGCTACATACAATACGGCCATTCGAGCCCCTCTTTTCCAGGTGTCCAGCGGCTGGAATTATACCAGAACCACACGCTCCGATATGGTACTCTTTTCGTAGACGCCCGTGAGGGAGACAGATGGGGAAAAGTGGCACCCAGCGCGATCCTTTCGCGCTTGTGGCGATAGTAGGCCTGGTGGCTGTGGTCCTGGTGCTGGCGGCGTGTTCGACGAGTTCGGAGTTGCCAGAACTCGAGCAGCGGGCCCAGAGCATCAACCGCGTGGTGATGTGTCCAGTTTGTCCTGGGGAATCCATCGACCAGTCCCAGAATCCCCTGGCCTTGCAGATGCGGGGTATCGTGGTCGAGAAGCTCGATCAGGGCTGGTCCAATGGCGATATCTACGATTTTTTCGTTGAACGCTACGGCCCCAGAGTGTTGTTGGAGCCTCCGACCAGAGGCGTCAATTTGGCGGTCTGGATAGTGCCGCTCATAGGCGTGATTGTTGGGGCGGCATTGCTTTTTTTCGTGATGCGGCTGATGGTGCGCTCGAGCGGGGAGCGGCCCGGCGAAACGAAGCCGGAGGTAGTACTCACTGACGAGGAGAGGGAGCGCTATTTTGGGCGAATTGAGGCGGCTTTGACGGCCGACGGCCCAGCCACCGATTCAGGGGATAGGGATGATGAGGATGAGGGGGTGAGATGATAGTCGACGCTGGCAATCTGGCGATGGTCGTGGCGCTGTTGGTTTCGGTCTATGGCGTGTTGGGGTCGTTCCTTGGGGGGTGGAGAAGGTCGTCGGCGCTGGTGGAAAGCTCCCGTTACGCTCTGTATTCGGTTCCAATACTCCTGCTTATTTCGGTCTACGCACTCGTACACGCTTTCGTGACCAGGGACTTCAGCGTTGCCTATGTAGTTGAAAATAGCAACCTTGCGATGCCTACGCGGTACACCTGGGTTGCGTTTTATGCGGGTAACGCCGGCTCTCTGCTGTTCATCGCCTTCGTCTACTCGGTGATGGCAGTGGCAGTGGCGAAAAGCATGGTGCGGCGACTCCCGTACACCCTTCCCTTTGCGACCGGACTGCTGGGCATTCTCCTCACATTCTTCCTTTTCGTTATCGTGTTTCTGGCGAACCCGCTGGACAGGCTTGCATTCGCTCTACCGGACGGGCAGGGGATCAATCCGCTGCTTGTCCATTTTGGGATGTTCATCCACCCGCCGATGCAGATGGCTGGCCTGGTATCTGTCGCACTGCCGTTCAGTATAGCGATGGGTGCGCTGATGGCTGGACGAGGTGGCCGGGACGAGTGGGTGGACCTTGGCCGGATATGGGGCATGGTGTCGTGGCTGATACTGACAATAGGGCTGCTTTTGGGGAGCTGGTGGGCCTACACGATCCTTGGCTGGGGCGGGTATTGGGCCTGGGACCCGGTCGAGAATTCGGCATTGATGCCGTGGCTGGCCATGACGGCCTTCGTCCACTCGATCATGGTGCAGAAGCGACGGGGGATGTTCCGCATGTGGAACATCGTCCTGGTGACGGTGGCCTTCACGCTGGCGCAGATGGGTATGTTCATCAACCGTGGTGGGCCTGTTCCGTCTGTTCACTCGTTTGGGCAGTCGACTATGGGGTGGCTGTTCCTGGTGTTCATGGGCGCGACGCTGCTTGGCTCTCTGGCCGTGTTTGCGTGGCGTTCGGGCTCTCTGAAGAGCCGTGAGCGGCTGGACTCGATCTTGTCCAGGGAGTCCGCATTTTTGACACAAAACGTACTGTTCCTCGCCGTCGCATTTGTGACGCTATGGGGGACGATCTATCCGGTGATATCCGAGGCGACGCAGGGTCTGACCATCACGGTTGGCCGACCGTTCTTCGATCGCGTTAACGGGCCGATATTGCTTGTACTCGTGTTCCTGATGGGTGTCGGGCCGCTGCTCCCGTGGCGGCGAGCCTCGGCTCGCAACGTTCTTTATGCGCTGCGGTACCCACTGGGCTCCGCTGCGATCGGAGTCGTATTTCTGCTCGTCATCGGTGTGCACCAGCCGGTGGCGCTGACGGCCCTCGCGGTGATCATCATGGGAGTCGGCGGTATCGTGCACGAGTGGGTGCGCGGTACACGGTCTCGCAGCCGCAAGGGCGAGAGCTACCCCGTTGCTTTTGGCAGGTTGTTGGCAGCCAATCGGCCTCGATACGGTGGCTATGTCGTTCACCTGTCGATAGCCATGCTGGCCTTGGGGGCGATCGGGTCGTCGTTCTACAACCTGCAGAGGGACATTCCGATGAGGCCGGGGGAAACGCGGGAGCTTGGCGGCTACTCCTTCACATATCTCGGGGTCTCGGAGAGGGCTTTTTCCGACAGGGACGAGGGGACGGCCAGGTTCGCAGTGAG
>CAJWER010000233.1 GCA_913030785.1 uncultured Chloroflexota bacterium
CATGCCAGATGGTTGACCCCCCACATGCATTACTAAAGATACCTGCCCCCGCCGCTTGGATGCGACGGGGGCTTTTCTTTGTTGCGCGGCGACCCCGGATTTCGTAATGTGATCGTACCACGCGTCGCTAACGCATGCCGCGAACGCGACCCGCTCTTCCAATCGTTGGCAAAGGAGGCTCGTAATGAAAGATCGGCTGTCGAAACTTAGCATCTTAGTCGTCAATTATAAGTATGATTTGAGAGATGACAACGACCCGATAGAGGCCGGAAAAAATGAGGAAGTTGCCGCGGTATTTAGAAACTTCCCTGGGTTGGGTATTAAATTTGGAATAGCAAATCAAGATGATGAAAATGAATATGGTGGCGTTTATATATTCGAGGACGATGCCTCACTAGAAGCATTCTTAGCGTCCCCAATTTTGAAAGAATGGGGCGAGCATCCCGATGTGAGCGAGGTGACATATAAAAAATACAACACGTTCCCAGATTTTACTAAGAATACAATTAAGCCTGGTTATATCAGTGGAGACTTTATAAACGACCTCGAACCAGTCGCACAATTAGTCTAAAAAAAGGCCGCCCGACAGTATGCGAAGCCCCCGCCGCTTGGATGCGACGGGGGCTTTTCGCTTGTGGGGTGTTATTGGGTCAACTGGACGAGACCTCGACGACTAAGGACTGCGAAATTGGCTGGTGTGAGCCCCCACACCGTCGCCATTACCAACGAATAGGGTTGGTGTGTCCCGAGAAGCGACCGATTCAGACGGGGTTCGCGTACGTCTATTTCGAACGGGATGTAGAACGAATTCGAGCGATTGCCCTCCACAACCTGCACTTCATGGCACACTTCCGACCTGGCCTCGTTCGGTACTTCCATGAGAAGGCTACGGCCCAGTCGCGGGTACTTCCCGTATCACTTGCGGCGATTCGCCAACTCTACTCAAGACAGACAAAACGTCAGGTCGCCCATGAACGTCGGTGAACTCGCACAACTCACCCACGTCTGGGATGGGAAGATCCGCCGGCACATCCACGCGGGCGGGGAGTGGCGAGTGAGGTGTCGGAAGTGCGGCAGGGCATTCATGGTGCCGAAAGAGCGTCGGCCATGGCTGAGGTGAAGGGACTCGAGCCCTGCCTTCTCGATTACAGGCAGGCCACTGAATACCTGAACATCGGAAAGAGCACCTCTGACGCAGCCATCCGCACTGGCTCCCCCGGTTGCATGCGTGATCTCCATTCGTTGCAATCATTGTGCCTGATCTATACAGGCGACCTGCAGCAATGGGAATACTTGGATATCTCGCCCATCGCAGACCCAGGTATTCCGACGTGGTAGGAGGAATGTGGAAGTCCCGATCTGTGGCGTAATACTTGGATATGCGACACGACGGGAGGATGAGTTGCCGAGTTCACCCGACCACCATTGGTTTCGCTGTTGGAGGTGGGCTCGGGGACGAATGGTCAGTCCCGGGAATGGCTACTTCCACTCATTGTATTGTTATGCAAGGGAGAGAGATAGTGAAGTCGCCATGAACGAGACACATGAGGCGAACCGGAGATACTGGGACTCCACATCCGATGACTGGCGACGTCTGCGAAATGAGGATCACCAAGGTTTGCGACACGACCCCAGGTTTCGTATGCCCCCAGGACAAATGATAGGAGGAGTCATGCACGGATTGGTTCAGTGTGCCAAGGTCTTCGTAGCGACGTCGAGTGACAAGGGCGCGGGGGCATTCGCCGCCTGTGACATGAGTGAGGGAGAGGTTGTCGAGCGCGGTATCGTTCGTCGACTGCCAGCCACCTTCGACGGCAACGCGAGCCCCTACGTGTTCTCCTGGAGCGAAGACCGCACGGTATGGGCCGTCGGCTCGGGGTGCTCCACCTTCTACAACTGCTCTGAGACCCCGAACACGAAGATGCGCCGAGACTTCGAAAACGACACCTTCGAGATCACCGCACTGCGGCCCATCTCGAAGGGCGAAGAGCTCACGCACGTTTACAAGAGCCTGCAGTGGCGAGGCTGTTTCGCCGATCTGCGCTGACCTTCCGGGTAGCGGTGGTGGGGTTCCTGTGTTGGCTTCTCAAAGCGGAGAGCGGTGACGACTCAACCGCGCTGCCATGCCGTGAGCTGGGATCATTGGGAATACATCCCGAGTGTTAAATTGATGAAGCAACCGGGCTGATTGTTAACACATTCTGTGCTGGTCAGAAGATGAGTTTGATGTTGCGCTCGTCGAGTTTGGCGAGCAGTACGTAGAGGAAATAGAGGGACCAGATTCTGTCGTCGGTTGCCTCGAGTCCAATAAATCATGCTCAGTTCAATATACTAAGCACACTCAGTGCTCCTCCGACATCCCGTAAGTTCTTGTTTTTTCGACACCCGACCCCTCACTAACCGTAGTTACTACGCCGACAGTTTGGGTTGATACGACAAACCTCGTCCGCCTTCACGCCCGAAGACCGATGGTGGCTTCAGACCCAGGGCATAGACCGTGCAGACGAGCTGCCCCTGCCCGACGGTACTGGGTCACTGGGGCCGTCTGGCCCATATCACCTCAACCTGTATCGCAAACGTGGACTAACCCTCGTGCCACCGGCACCGCCGGAGCCTAAACGCAAACAAGGGGCGCAGATGAACAAGACCATTTGGTTGGTCGTTGCTGTCCTAGTTTCCGCGTGCGGTTCGCCGACGGCGAACTCTCAGCCCGCCCCAGGAGTGCCAGCGACGAGCGCTTCAGCTATCACGTCGCCGCCATCGAGCATGGAGGGGATCAACGGCCAAGCCCATATGTACGGCACTGGGGCTGACCCCGCGATTATTACGCTTGGGCCTAAGGTCGGTGGCCAACCTGGTTGGAACCCGTACCCAGGGAAGACCAGCATGGACTTCGAGCTGGACCACGGGTCTCCTGTCCTCGCACCTATCGATATGGAGCTCATCGGCTTTGACAACAGAAACGCCATCACACGGGTGAGCCCGGGCCGAGAGCCCATGATGCCCTTCAATGACCTAGAGCTTTGCTTTGAATCGGTCAGCCCCGATTGGCCAGGCATGGTCGTGTGCACCTATCACCTGCAGACGTCCCCCCTGCTCGCTGCCCACAATGTGGATGCGGCATGCACCGAGGTCGCCGAATGGGGCGACACTTTCCAAGCGGAGGGTCACCTTTTCTATGAATACAATGATTACACCGTTGAGGAGACGGACCTGTCCCGTTCGTGTCAAGGGCTGCTCGGCCGCTTAGTCGAGCGTGGGCAGTTGATCGGCTTCGCGGGCAGCGTCGGCGATCATTCCATGGCGCCGTTCCGCTTCAAAGTGGCGGATGGTTCGGTGAATGCGCTTGTTACCGAGGGTGATGAACACCTCCACTGGGTGCAGCCCGGAGCCTTCTTCTACTGGAAGTGTTACTCGCCAGGAGTCGATTTCCCGAGCGGTGTGCTTGCCTATCCGTTCGAGTGTGACGGGTACGAACTGCCGTCCCAGCAACGGAACGCCGAGTTCAAATATTCGTCTGGCATTTGAGCGGCCTGAGAACGCAGAGGCTACCGACCTCACGGTCAGCCAACGCGTAGAAGCGTTCTATAAGGGCACTGATGCAGTCCGACGTTTCGCGGATGAAGTAATGATACCCGTTCTGAGGGGGCAATTGACCCCAAGTGACAGGGAACGTGCGTTCTTGGGGACGTACTATCAGATGTATCTGTGGATTCAGTCTGCAGTCACGCTCAATAGCAGGATTCACTTTCAGGCGACTGCCGCCCGTCGCACGCACACTCCTCCTAAGCCTCACGGCCCTCCTGCGGCCCCTGAGCGTCCACAACGGTGCGGTGGCGGAGTGACGCACTTACGCGACAATGTGATCCGACATGAGGCTGGTCGTTTAAAGGGACGCCATAACGGCGTGCGACTCCACCCAACTACCGATCACGTTCAGGTCGTCCACAAGGAAACTGCGGTGACGTCGTTCCGTTGCTCGGGCATTTCCTGAAAGCCCAGGGAATGGGCACCTTTTGACTACGTGTTCGGGGAGAAGGGGGTTCCTGGCCGGGGATTCAACAGAGCGTTCCCATGCATAGCTACAACGCGACGACTTGATCGTGGACATCACGGCCGACCAGTTCGCAGAGGTAGACGAGGAAGTGATCGTTACCCGCGACTCAGATTGGCACGCCTCCTGGAGGACCACCACTGATCATGAAGCTGACTTTTCCGGTTCCTATCCAACAAACTGGGGATTCAATGGACACTCGTGCACCGATCTGTCGTCTTCCAGCCCTTCTCAATCATTCGCTGGGTGCATGCGTGTGTGCGCTGCTGACGCTGGCCCCTTCGGGCGTGCTGGCCGGTCGTGACGATCGTTGGCGGCAGGGCCGGGATGCTGTGGTTGAGGAAAGATCGTTGGGTGGGCATAGCAATAAGGTGGTGCGGGTGGCGCATCCTACTTACGACGAGCGGCAACTGCTCACATCAAGAGGCCAGGATCTGCTACGGCTCCGCATGTATGGCGGACCAGAATACCCAACCGGTCTGCAGTAGAGCCCGAATCCCTTGTGTGATCACCAGAACGAGAAGAGCCATCAACGCCTCATCCAGGAACAGGCAAATGCTCACGATCAGATACCACTGCGCTTCCTCGAAGAGGAAAAATCGGAGATTCCTCTGCAGAAAACCCCGTCCGCGCAACACGTCCATAGGCCGGACCGAACACTCCGAGGAGGTGATCAGCTTGAGGTAGGGCTGATATCCAATCAGGAAAATCGTCGCCAGACCAAGAACCACTGGCGCCGTCGTGGGTTGGTGACTGGAGGCATGAATGGTCAGGGCAACAATGATGAACGGAAACTTGACGAAG
>CAJWER010000234.1 GCA_913030785.1 uncultured Chloroflexota bacterium
TGTCGCAGGACGAATGAGTGGCTAGCCGTTCAGGAACTCCTGAAACGGAACTTGGGGCCAGATGGGGAGCATGAGGTTCTCGACGACTCCCCAGACGAACAGGATGATGAGCGAGCCCGCTATGAGCGAGGTGATGATGGCGGTGCGCCGTTTCATGAACGGTAGCGGAGTGAGGAAGGCAAACACCACGGCGCCAACGGGGAGACTAATGCTCATGGCGACGATGGAAAATATAACGAACAGGCCAATGATGATCGCACCTGCGGTCTTGGCTCCAGCCATCCCTTCGCTCAAGACGCCGAGATCCATGATCTGAACGCGCTTGTGCTGACGAGTAGAAACTTGCCGGAGGAACAGCGTGAACGCGATTGCAATGACGATGAGGCTGAGCCACTTGGGATAGTCGCCCGCCCTGGAGCTCATGCTTCTGGTCTCGGTGTAGAAGTAGATGGCAAGACCGGTGATAAACAAAGGAAGCAGATGCTCCACCCACCTGCTTATGAACTGGTGCGGGACCTCACTGATGCGCTCGCTGAAACTCACCGACCGCGCGTCGAGCTCGAGGTCGGCGGGCCCAGCAGGTGCAGGCGAGCTGCCCCCTGCTGCCTTGGCGTCCTCCGCTAAGGCCACGGCCTCGAGCTCGCTCATCTGGCTCGCGGACTTGGACATGAGGCGGTGGAACACGACCGCTAGAACCACGGCGAGGATCGTGAGTCCCATGGTCAGCGGACGGGTCAGGAGTCCTGCGAAAGTGTGCACGTTGACCGCGTCGTTCAGATTCCTCTCGATGATAGGCCCGAGGATGAAGCCGATGAACAGCGGCGGCCTCGGCCACCCGTACTTCTTCATCAGGAAACCGATCACGCCGAGTGAGAAGACTATCGGTATGGAGGTCCAGTTGGTTGTGGCCAGGAAACCGGCGAGCAACGAAAGCGGAATCACGACCGCCGCGATCGCGGGGTACGGTATCAGGGTCAGCTTAGCCAGATAGGTGCTGCTGACCAATCCGAGCATGGTCAGGACCACGTTGCCTAGGGCGAGTGTGATGACGATCACGACCGTCAGGTGCGCGTACTGGTCGACCATCTGCGGCCCTGGCGTGATGCCGTATGTCAGCAGTGCGACGAGCACGATGGCCCAAACACCCGTGCCTGGCACTCCCAGCGTCAGCGTGGGGATCGCAGCCCCACCCTCTTTGGAGTTCTGTGCAGATTCCGCGAACAGTAGCCCATCGAGCGAGCCTTTGCCGAATTGGCTGCGGTCTTTGGTCCATAGAATCCCGAAGGAGTAGGCGAGCCAGTCAATGACCGCTCCGCCGACGCCGGGGATGGCACCCATGACCACGCCGAATAAGGATTGGCGGATGGCTACCTTCCAACGACGAAATCCATCCATCGCTCCCGCGAGAGTTTCACGGGTCGAGATGTTGGCGCCGTGGGCGGCGACCGGTTGGCGTGTCATGAGCAGGTCGACCATCTCGGGAAGGGTGAACAGACCGAGCGCGACCGTGATGAGTCCAAGGCCATTCCAAAGGTTGAGCTCGCCGAACACGAATCGCGGCACTCCACCGATCGGTGAGAGGCCAATGGTGCCTAACAGCAGTCCGAAGAGGGCTGCAAGGATGCCTTTCTGGATAGCGCCTTGGCTGAGGACGGCGATGAGGGCGAGGCCGAAGAATGAGATCGCGGTGACTTCGGGGAAGCCGATGGACAGGATGAACGGACGCATGACGGGGATGGCGATCAGGAGCACTATCGCACCAGTTATACCGCCGATGGCCTCTACGACGTAAACAGCTCCTAGCGTGCGTGCGGCCTTGCCCTGACGTGCCAGCTGATGACCTTCGAGGAACGTCACCTGCGTGGTCGCGGTAGGCATACCCAGTACGATCGCAGGCAGGGAGTCGAGCGTGTCGTTGACTCCGGTGATGACAGCGAGCATGACCATGCCGATGACCGGATCCTCGATATTCATGATGATGAAGGGGATGGCCAGGGCCATCAGCATCAGCGATGACACACCGGGAACCAACGCGGTAATCGTGGCCATGAGCAGACCAGCGGCGAACGCTAGCCAGTAGTCGCTCATCACGAAATACGGCAATGCGTCCATGAACCCATGGAAAAAGCCTTCGGACATGCCTCCCCCCCTCCTGGTTCAACGCAGCAGCGGTGCCCTCCGCGAAGGGCACCGCTGCTGTTCTTGCGCTATAGGCTCGTCTCTACTGGCCGGTGTACTTGTTGTAGAGGTCGAGAATCTTTTTCTCGCGCGCGTCGCGGTCCTTCGCGTAGCCTGCGGCCGCATCTTCGATCGTGGTTTGGAGCTCTGCGCCCGAGAAGTTGATGGACGGGGAGCCGAGTAGACGGTTAAGACCCTTGACGAAGATCTTGTCGTTCATGGCGTCGGTGAACGCTTGTCGCAGGATGTCCACCGCCACGGGGTCGGTGTCCGGCGGCGCGAGGAAGTGCTTGCCCAACGCGACTTCCGGAATCACCAGCGCGTTGTACAGCGCCAAGAGGTCCGCCGGTGCGTCGGCGAGGATGATGTCGGTATAGTTGATGGCCGTGGCATCGCTTTCGGAGTTGGGGGCCATCACTTGGCCCGGGCGTCCCCAGAATGCAACCGGTTTGATCGTCCCATCCGCGGTCCAACCCGGACGCAGACTGGGCATGGTGTACCAGATGGCTCCGGCAATCTGTCCGTCGATGTCGCCGCGCTCCATGGCAACCAGTTGTTCCGCTGTGCCGGTGGATGCGATCGATAGCGGAATCAGCTTGAGGTCGAAACCGAACATCTCCGCGGAGACGATTATCGCGACGTCGGCCCCACCAATTTCGTTCGGGTCGGTCTCGATGGGCAGGCGAAGCTGGTGGCCGCTGGCCTTTGCTTCCCGCAGGTCGCCGAACGGTACGTTGCGGTTGACCATGAGTACGGATTCGCCCGAGGTGTAGCCAATGAGGTACTCAAAGGTCCCGACGTCGAATTTCGCCTCGGCTGTGTATTGCTGGGGGAGCGCAACACGGCTGTTGTACATGATCTGCGTGCCATCTGGGTTGGCCGCAGCGATGAAGTTGTTGCCAGCGATGACAGGCGTGATGTGCGACGAAATCATCCGCGGGTTACCCGGGATGAAGTTCGGCATCTGGTGCGCGAAGTAAGGTACCAAAACCGAAGAACTGCCACCGGGGGAGTATGGGATGACTACCCGAATCGTCTTTCCTTCGTAGAATTCGCCCGGTTCGGGCGTCGCGGTTGGCGTCGCGGTTGGCGCAGCTTTACCTGGCACTGGCGTGGCGGTAGGGTCGTCGCCACCGCAGGCCGCGAGGAGCAGTGCGAACGTCAGCGCGACAATACCGAGCATTCCTGTCTGTGACCATAATCTATGCACCGGAGCCTCCTCTTTACGCGTACTGCGTCACTTCAGGTCCGCCGCCTCGAAAGTCGTCGGCCTTCCAACCACTTCTTCCCGACCCGCTTCTCCCACGCGGGGATAACCGATTTGTTATAGACGTTGTCGGGAACTTCGCCCTGCAATGCGGAAAGCACCGACTGCGTGGCCCATTTCACGCCTGGCCTAAGGCCCCCCGACCCTGCGTTGGAGGACACCATGTGAGGCGAGAGGAGAATTTTGTCTCCAAGCGCTTTCAATCTACTGTCCGATGGCAGCGGCTCCTGTTCGAAAACATCGACCCCTGCGGCCCGGATTTGATCGGCAGATAGATCAATCCGCTGGTCGCCGCCGCCACGTAGGCCATCCAGATCAGGGGGTCGGGCAGGGGCACGTCGTCGTGGCCGCCGGCCATCTTGCCGTCATCGGAATAGGGATAGGCGGATTGGTAGCCTTCGGGCACCACGGTATGCTCCACCGTCCAGGCGGACTCGAACCCGGCATCCTCGCCCGCCTGCACCAATTCCACCGCCTTGGCCGGATCGATATAGCGGCCCGTATTGCAATAACGCAGCCCGAATTTCATGACCTGTCTCCTTCCATATTTTTTCTATTCTGAGCGTCAATCGCGCCGCGATCAACCGCCCTCCAGAACGATTGATCCCGACTGCCACAAGAGGCGCAGTCCCAGAATGGTCAGCAGGCCGGTCAGAATAATACGAAAACGGCTGTCGCCCATGCCATGTAGGACCTTGCTGCCGACCAGGGTGCCCAGAACACCGGTGGCGATCATGCCGGCGATCAGGGGCACATAGGGCAGGTAGTCAAAGCCCAGGACACCGAACACGGCGATCTTCATGCCATGCTGAAAAACCATGCAGCCGGCCTGGGTGCCGACGGTTTTCATGCGGTCCAGCTTCAGGGTCTTGATTACCGCCGCCACGAACGGCCCCGTGCCGCCGATGAACATGGTCAAAAAACCCGAGATGGCGCCACCCAGCACAAGGGTGGCCCGGCCCAGGGGAATTGAACCCTTGCTCCACGTCGACCATAGAACGAAGGAACCTACCGCCAGAAACAACAACCAGTCCGGCAAGCGCATGGCGATCAGCCCGCCGATCACCGCGCCGGCCAGGCTGCCCAGGGTCAGGGGCAGCAGCACCGGCAGATGGATATGCCGCACCATGACCGCCGCCCGCGAGATGTTGGAGCCGATCTGCACTACGCCATGCACGGGCACCAACGCGGTGGCCGGCAGAATGGTGGCCATCACCGCCAACAACACCAAACGCGACAACAATCTGCTCGATTATAGTGAAATGCAGATCAAAAATCACTCAGGGATCGTTCTACAATAAAATCTCTTTCAGCATTTCTTTGATGTCCGCCGTATCGTACGGCTTTTGAATAAATCCGGCGATGCCCTTACCCTTCAACATCGTGCAACAGACGCA
>CAJWER010000235.1 GCA_913030785.1 uncultured Chloroflexota bacterium
GCAAAGGCGTCTTCGATGATGCGCACTGCGTCTTCGGCACCTTGTACGGCGCGCCGCTCGATCCGGCCATCGCGATAATAGGCCGAAAACATGCCGTCGCGCAGCGCGACGCGGAGATCGCGACGATCAACGCGGCTTACAGCGCTCAGCTTACGGCGCTCAACGCGGAGAGGGCGCTCGACGAGGCCTCGGCCGCCATCTCCATCGCTGGCCTGGCCGACCATCGCGCCGAAGCTGCGGGACGCCGCGTCGCCGCTGTTATCACAGGCGCGCATCTGAGCGCCAGCCTGGTTGCTCAGGTCGCCACTACGGACGGGCTGCTTTAGATCGAGGGTTCTTGGTCTTGGGAAGCGAAATACAAAAAGCGAAATACGTTCGTTTATATGCGGACGAAGTCGGTGAGTCTCACTTTGAGGATTTGGAGATGGATCTCCTTCCCGTCGAATTTGCGCCACCCGCCGGACCTATGACCATTGCAGAGTTTTTGCCAACCACGCGGAGTCTTTGGGTTGGCGTTCCAGGCGGTTGGGCAGGCGAGATCCCGCATCCCGTTCCTCGACGTCAGATCTTCATCGTCTTGCAGGGCGAGTTCGAAGTAACCGCCAGTGACGGCGGCATGAGTCACCTGCGTCTGGGAGACGTCCTTTTGATTGAAGACACTTGGGGAAAGGGTCACTCTACTCGAGAAATTAGCAACGGGTCGGGCCTGATTTTCGCAGTCGTATTGGCAGAGTCTAAGAGCTAGAGTTGCCTAAAGGTGATCGAGGGCCTGCTGAACGATGTCCAGGCCCACCATTTCAGACCAGGCCGCTATTAGACGACTCGTTACTGCGGACGGGACCGGTCCGGGGACCGCTACGCCATTTATGGTGCTCACGGGCAACAGGCAGTATCGGGTTCCCGATATGTAGGCACCGTCCGCCGCGTACACATCTGACGTGCTATAGCGTCCCTCATCGACCGGGATTCCCATAGCCTCCGCCAGTTCCAAGACCGTCGCCATACTGATACCGGGTAGCGCCGCACTTCGATCCGGGAGCATGATTCGCCCATCTTTGACGAACATGAAGTTAGCCCGTGCGCACTCGGTGATGTAGCCCTTCTGATCAGTCTTCAGCGCCCAAACATCATCGTCGGGCACCTGCGGCCCTCTTGTTTGGCCGCGTGCCGGGGGTGAGTATGTCGCGGGCGTAAAGACCCGGACGCCTGTGGAATAGGAGCGTGCGAAGTCGGAGAAATCCAGAACCTGGCAGTATATGAGTACGTCGATCACCGGTGCGCCGTTGGACAACGACGGGCCTGTGCCGACCACCTGGCCAACTACAAATTCGTCGCCAGGTTGAAGTGATTCCAGGTTCGCCTCGATGACGGTGAGAGTCGCGGCCTCCATCTCGTCGATGGTGAGACCGGGGTAGACATGGCTGCCCTCCAGACCGTTGTACAGGCGCTGGAGGTGCTCTCTGAGCTTGAAGACTCGGCCATCGAAGGTGCGCTCGGCATCGTACAGGCCGCCGCCGGACCCGGAGCCGTCTGAGCGCATCCCGGCAACTGCCTCGGAGTGGGGTAGCAGGTCACCGTTCAGGTAGGCCATTAACTCCGGGGTGGACCCCGCCATCTGCCGACTCCCAAAAGCAGGTTCTAGGTTCTAGGGGCTAAGGGCTGGTAAAAGAACCCAATCCCACCACTCTAAGCGTGCGCAGCACCAGCACCGGTTCCCATCATCTCCCGGACCGTCCGGGCTATGTCTGCTGGCGTTGGGATGATCGAGGCGCCGGCGGATGCCAGTGCCTTGATCTTCTCCTCGGCTCGGGCCGCACGTCCGGTAATTATGGCCCCGGCGTGGCCCATCCGGCGGCCCGGAGGGGCGCTCTGGCCCACGATCAGCACCGCCAGTGGCTTGTTGAAGTGTTCCTTGACGTATTCGGCGGCGTCCTGCTCTCTGGTTCCACCGATCTCGCCGATCATCACCACTCCGTCCGTGTCCGGATCTGCCTCGAACATCTCCAGTACGTCGATGAACGACGTCCCGCTTATGGGGTCGCCACCTATACCTACGCAGGTCGATTGCCCTATACCCATCCCGGTAAGCTGTCCAACGGCCTCATAGGTGAGGGTGCCACTACGGGAGACTACGCCGATCCGGCCCGGCTTGTGAATGTGGCCGGGCATGATGCCTGCCTTGACCTTCTCCCCGGGGGAGATCAGTCCGGGGCAGTTTGGACCTATCAGCCTGGTTTCTGTTCCCTCTAGATAGTGGACAACTTTGACCATGTCCGAAACCGGTATCCCTTCGGCGATGCACGCTATCGTCGGCACGCCGGCATCGGAGGCCTCAACCATGGCGTCTGCCGCGAAGGGGGGAGGGACAAAAATCAGGGACATGCTTGCCCCTGTGGCATCCACGGCCTGTCCCACTGTGTTGAAGACCGGCACGTCTTGATCGGTGGTCTGGCCGCCCTTGCCGGGCGTCACGCCGGCAACGACGTTGGAGCCGTATTCCGCGCACAGGCGGGCATGGTAGCTACCCTCCTTGCCGGTAATGCCCTGGAACATCAGACGGGTGTTTCTATCTGCGATTATGCTCATCCACGCTCCCTCAAAAAGATTCGATGTACAATTCTTCGGATGCAGAAAGAAAAGAAAAGTATAAATTTATTGTGGGGTCACCCTCACACATTCGGCATAGGGGGCTATGCCCCTCTGCGCACCCCCTACTCTTTGGAAAGTAGACTATTTGTGTTTGAGGGCTATCCGGTGATGACCCGACATAAGGGCGCACTTTGTCGGGATGTGTAACCTAATTTGACGCTCTGATTGCTTCGGCTACGTCGCCGAGGTCTTCTACTAGAGAGACATTGAGACTTGATGCCTGGAGCATCTGGCGGCCCTGATCCGCATTCGTTCCCAGCATTCGCACGACTATTCGCCTGTCCTGATGCTCCGTGCCCTCGACTGCGGCGAGTATACCAGCGGCGATCATGTCGCCGCGGAGGATGCCACCAAATATGTTGATCAGGACCGTATCCACGTTCGGGTCGGACAGGATAATCCTCAGAGCTTCGGCCACCTTTTCCTCGTTGGCCCCACCACCCACGTCCAGGAAATTCGCCGGCCTGGCGCCGGACTCTCCGATAACGTCAAGGGTGGCCATGGCCAGACCTGCGCCGTTGACCAAGCAGCCGACGGTGCCGTCCAATTTCACGTAGCTAACGTCTGCTTCCCGGGCCCTCAACTCAAGGGGGTCTTCCTGCGAGGTGTCTCTCAGGTATTCCAGATCCGGGTGCCTGAAGAATGCATCATCTTCGAAGTCCATCTTGGCGTCCGCAGCCAGGATCCTGCCGTCTGCGGTTACGACGAGCGGATTGATCTCGACGAGCGAGCAGTCGTTGTCGAGAAACACCTGGTACAGGTTCGCGATCATCGTCGACAAGGGGCGCACCAACTTCGGCCCGATAACGAGCCCGAAGGCTATTTTGCGCCCCTGGAAGGGCAGGAGCCCCAGCACGGGGTCGACCTTCTCACGTAGCAGCAATTCCGGCGTCTTCTCGGCGACCTCTTCGATCTCCATCCCACCAGCAGCGCTTGCCATGACGACCACACCCTGTGCGGCGCCGTCTATCACGAGCCCGAGGTACAGTTCGCGCTTGACATCGATCGCTTCTTCGACCAGGACGCTGTTCACCGGCGCACCTTCCGGGCCGGTCTGGAACGTGACGAGGGTGGTGCCGAGGAGAGCTTTTGCTGCCTCTTCGGCCTCTTGAGGCGTGGAGACGACCTTGATCCCGCCGGCCTTGCCTCGTCCACCGGCGTGGACCTGGGCCTTGACGACGACCTTGCGACCTAGCCGTGTAGCCACCGCGCGAGCCTCTTCCGGAGTCCTGGCAACCCCACCTTCCGGAACCACGACGCCGCCCTTGCCGAGTATCTCTTTTGCCTGGTATTCGTGGATCTTCAAGTAGCGACCCTCTCTTCATAGTCCCGGGGTGAGGACAGCGCAAGCCCCGGCGACATAGTTTTCAGTACGGTGTACCAATATTGTGGCGGAGGGAGTGGGATTCGAACCCACGTTCCCTTTCGGGAAACCTGTTTTCAAGACAGGCGCCTTAAGCCACTCGGCCACCCCTCCGCAATCTACAGTCCGCGGGAGCACCTAGCGGCGCTCCCTTTGCGTATTGTACTCCAGAGAGGGTCCCCATCGCTTGAAATTCATGCCGTTGGAACGAGTTTGTACTCGTGCATCACAAATTATTACGAGTGTGGGGTGCTCGGCGCCAGATCGTGGCCTAGAAGCGCTGTTGTACAATGAGCGCCATGTCAGATTACGACTATGACATGCTGGTCATAGGCTCCGGCCCAGCTGGGAAGAGCGCGGCAATTCAGTCCGCGAAGCTGGGCAAGACGGTGGCCGTGGTCGAGCGCAGCGAGGTGATCGGCGGAGTGATGCTCAACACGGGCACGATCCCCAGCAAGACGCTACGCGAGGCGGCGATGTACCTGACCGGGTACAGGGAGAGGGAGGTCTACGGCGAGTCTTTCACCGTGAAACAGCCCATCTCCATGAAGGACCTGCTGGTCCGCACCAGCCACGTGATGGACAACGAAGTGGATGTGACCCGACACCAGATGCTCCGTAACGGGGTCGAGCTGATCACGGCGGCGGCCTCCTTCGTGGACCCACATACCCTGAAGCTGACGGAACCTGAGGGGCGTGGTGTGCGCGAGGTCAGGGCGGCCAAGGTGCTTATTGCCGTCGGCACAACGGCGACCGGCAGTGACCAGGTACCTGTCGACG
>CAJWER010000236.1 GCA_913030785.1 uncultured Chloroflexota bacterium
TCATCGGCACGCTGCCGGTGCTCGTGTTCGCCTACGTGGTGCACTTCGGCGCCCAGGCCGTGGGCACCTCGCGTCCGGTGGCGACGTACTCGACCGCCGCGTCGGCGCCCATCGTCCCGCCGTTAGACTGCATGATGTGTAGTCCAGAGCCCAGGCCCACCCGCGCCGTGCTGCGCTGCAATTCCCGCAGATAGCGCTCCATGACCGGCGCCACATAGGCGTTGATAACAGTCGTGCTCATCCGCTCGTACTCTTTGAACTCGGGCACAATGTCGTATGAGAGAGACACCTGCAATTCCGGCATCGCCGCCCTCAGTGCCTTCCCGATCGCCTGCTCGTGAACAGGGTGTGCGTAGGAGTGCAACAGGCACACAGCCACCGCGTCGACCTTCGCCACCCTGAGCCGCGCAATCAGCGCATCCACCTCCCCGTCTGCCAGGGGCGTGAAAACCTCGCCGGTGTACAGCACCCGCTCCTCGACCTCCAGCCGCAGCTGGCGTGGGACCAGCGGATCCGGCTTCTGCTGTCTAAAGTCATACAGGTGAGGCCGATCCTGGCGACCAATCTGCAGCACATCACGAAACCCCTTCGTCACCACAAGCGCCGTCTTCGCACCCTTGCGTTCCAATAGCGTGTTCGTGGCAACCGTGGTGCCGTGGATGAAGAAGCTGATGGCTTCCGGCGAAATGTCCAGCCGGTCTACCAGCTCCTTGATACCGGTCGCCACCCCTGTGGCCTGGTTTTCAGGTGTCGATGGGGTCTTGGCGAACTCCAGCCGATTGGTCTCGACATCGTGCAGCACCAGGTCGGTAAAGGTGCCCCCGACATCGACCCCGAGGCGGTACGTCATGTTGTGCTCCCCTCTTTCTCTTTCTCTCGCAGCAGCGGCATTAGCCGGCTCTCAACGAATACGTAAAGCTCTCGCATCGCAGAAATCAACGTCTCCGAATCGCCGTCCACGCAGGCCTGGTAGATACGCCTGTAATGCTCCAGCCGCGACGGCACAGGCTCACGCATCTCCGAAAAAGAGCGGCGGTACTGCTCCGACTGCGCCCAGAGTGACGACAGCATCCGCAGCAGATGATCCCGCCCACTAGCCTCAAAAATGATGAAGAAAAACTCACGAACCAGCCGCAGCCGACGAGGGATGTCCTCCGCCGCCTCAGCCGCCTCCAAGCCCTCCAACGCACGTCGCAGTCGAGTCAGGGGGACCTTGCTAAAATCCTCGGCAACCCATTGGCACGCCAGAATCTCCAGCTCTTCCCGAATGCGATATATCTCTTCGTACTCGGATACAGATAGCCGGGCGACCACTGCGCCTTTGCGGGGGTAGAACACCACGAGACCCTCGGCCTGCAGCTGCCTCAGCGCCTCCCGCACAGGCATCGTACTGACACCGAGCGACGTCGCGAGATCATCCTGCCGCAACCGCTCTCCCGGCTCAAATTGCCCACCCAGGATCATCTCCCGGATGCGATCAGTAGCAGCGTCATGGACGCTTCCATACACGATTTCCGGCTTTTTCGACATGCGCGTACTCTGCACTTTGGCCTGTTCCCAGCTACCCTTCTAGCCTTCTCTGCACAACCCCATAAATTCGATATTAGATCGTATTTCGCGCCAGAGTACCAGCCTGAGCACGCCCCGTCAATCGGCGACGAAGCAGGGGTGTGCAGAAGGGCCGAGCCCCTCTGCCGGGAGCCTGAGGGGCTCAGCCCCTTAGAATATCTCTATTTTCTTTTTTCTTGGTTGGGTGGGGATTGGACCGACTTCGCCAAAGCCCTTCGTCAGCAGCTACCCCACTACGGCCCCTCACACGTTGACCACGTGTTGGGCCGCTGCTACACTCGGTCCCAGTCACAGACTCACCCGCCAGAGCCACATCATGCCCACCGTCCCCTACGAAAAACCCCTGGGTCACCTGACCGTCATCGACATGACGGTTAACGTGCCCGGCCCCTTCTGCTCCACCGTCCTCGGAGACCTGGGTGCCACCGTTATCAAGATCGAGCCCCCTGGCGGCGACCCGCTCCGCCACAGCCCCGGAATGTGGACGGGCATCAACCGCGGCAAAAAGAGTATCGTCCTCGACCTCAAAACCGATGGCGGACGTGAGATCCTGGGCCGCCTGGTGCAAGACGCCGACATCGTGCTAGAAGGCTGGCGTCCCGGCGTAGCAAAACGCCTTCGGGCCGACTACGAAAGCCTGTCATCGAGTAACGCCAGGCTCGTGTACTGCTCCATCTCCGGATTCGGCCAGGATGGACCCTGGTCTCAGCGGCCGGGCCACGACGTGAACTACCTGGCCCTCAGCGGCTACATGGGTGCACAGATAGCAGTGGAAGGACGAGCGTGGGCGCCGCCTATCCTGGTATCGGACCTGGTCTCAGGGCTCTACGCCGCCATCGCCACCCTGGCCGCCGCGGCAGGGTCGACACACTCAGGCCGGGGCGCATACATCGACCTGTCCATGACCGACTCCGCCCTATCGCTGCTGGCGCCAGAGATCGGCCGCCTATCCGAAGGAACGACCGGCGACATCAAGCCCAACGTTACGTTCATCCCTCACTACGGCGTGTTCCCCTGCAAAGACGGGCGTTGGTTTAGCCTAGGTATCGTCCACGAGGACCACTTCTGGAACCGCTTCTGCGAGGCCGCCGGCCTATCCAGCCTGATCGGCCTAACATTCCAGGAGCGCCTCGACCGAAGCGAGGAAATCGCTACGGCCGTCCACGCTGCATTCCTGACCCGGACCGCCGCCGATTGGGAGGACACACTGCAACAAGCCGACGTTCCCGCCGCCATCGTCAACGAGTTGCACGAGATCTTCGACTCACCCCAGTTCCAGGCCCGCGGCATGTTTACCGAACTCGGACTCGGCAAGTTCTTCAGACAACCCTTCCGGATGTCGGGCCAGCCAGTCGGCCCCGACTCACCACCACCCGCCCTCGGGGAACACAACGACAGCATATTGTCCCAACTGAAATACGACAGCGCCGATATCGAAAAACTGCGGGCCGAGGGCGCGCTCGGCCCCGTCGAGACGGAGGCGGCCCGATGAACCAGCCCTACCAGATCGGCGACTACGCCGAAACCTATCGCACATTCCAGCAGACGGTGCCGGAACGATACAACTGGGCATACGAGGTCTTCGACGAGTGGGGCAACGACCCTGCCAAGGTCGCGACGGTGTGGGTGGCTCCCGATGGTCACACCTCCCGCAGCATCACCTTCGCCGAGATGTCGGAGCGCTCGAAGCGCGTGGCCAACGCCCTGACCGCCCTCGGTGCGAAACGCGGTGATCGCGTCTTCATAATGCTGCACCGCGTCGTCGAGTGGTGGGAGGTCATGTTGGGCTGCATGCGCTCCGGCGTCGTGCCTGTGCCCGGAACAACCCTGCTCACCACCAAGGACATCGCCTACCGCATAAACGTGTCAGACACCACCATCGCCATCACCGACCCCGAAAACCACGAGAAGGTCGACGCTATCCGCTCGGACTGCCATACCCTCAAAGAAGTGGTTGTCGTCGGCGGCAAGGGCCCCTGGCATGAGTACGAGGATCTGCTTGCCGCAGCCTCACCCGACCTGCCTCACCCCAACAACCTTTCGTCTGACCCGTTGAACATCTACTTCACGTCCGGCACTACCGGCCACCCGAAAATGGTCCTCAACACCCACGCGACCTATCCGATAGGCCACGTCGCCACAGGCAAGTTCTGGCTCGACAACCGGCCTACCGACCTCCACTGGACCCTCGCCGACACTGGCTGGGCCCAGGCATCATGGACCAGCTTCTATGCCCCCTGGAACATGGGTGCAGCGATCTTCATTTGGGACCAGCGCGGCAGGTTCAGCGCCCGCGAGACCATGGACATCTTCGAAAGATTCCCCATAACGACATTCTTCGCCCCGCCCACCGTCTACCGCATGATGATTCTGGAAGACCTGACCGGGTTAAAGCCAAAGGCCCTGAGACACACGATTGGCGCAGGCGAGGCGGTCAATCCCGAGGTGATCGACGCGTGGCGCGAGGGCACCGGACTCCACATCTGGGAGGGCTACGGTCAGACAGAGTCGACGCTGCTCGCCGCCACCTTCCCCGGAATGGAGTACAGGCCAGGCTCGATGGGCGTCACCGCTCCCGGCTACTACATGGCTGTTGTCGACGAGCACGGCAACGAATTGCCGAATGGCACGGAGGGCGAACTGGCAGTCAAGACGGAGCCCGAATGGCCCGTGGGCCTGTTCCCCGGATACTGGCGAAATCCAGAAGCCAACGCAAAAGCGTTCCACGACGGGTGGTACTACACGGGCGATCTCGTGAGCCGCGACAAGGACGGCTACTTCTGGTTCGTTGGCAGGGCCGACGACGTCATCATCAGCGCCTCGTACCGTATTGGCCCTTTCGAGGTTGAGTCAGCGCTGCTGGAGCACCCGGCGGTCGCTGAGGCTGCCGTTGTAGGCAAGCCTCACCCTCTAAGAGGGTCCATCGTGAAAGCGTTCGTCGTGCTAGCCGAACCCAATCAGCCCTCAGATGACCTGGTGACGGCGCTGCAAGATCACGTCAAAAGCGTCACGGCCCCTTACAAGTACCCCAGGGAAATCGAGTTCATGGCCGACCTGCCCAAAACCATCAGCGGCAAGATACGCCGCAACGAACTTCGCCGACG